>JAFWWV010000020.1 GCA_017523305.1 Clostridia bacterium | reverse complement strand
GGAATAACAAAATTTAAAAGTCTGTTTTTATTACCCATATATCTAATAGTTTGAATATTTGCATACTCCATTATTTCTTCTCCCAAAAGATAATGTTGTCTTCTAATATAATATCACTATAAGTGTTTCTTGAAGTTAGCAGACTTCTACTGTTCTCATTTATTTTATCATTAAACACATCAATAAGTTTAAAACCATTTTCTTCTGCTATTTTAGTTAATAAATAACCAGTAGGAATCTTTATTTTTCTTATCTTACTATCGGAAATTTTCATAACTAATTTCTTGCCACTTTTCAAAACTTGCTGAGCTTTAATAATAACTTTTTCCATCAATGAAAAATAATCGTATAACACCTTAGCTTGTTTTTTATCAATTTCATACATTTGCTTTATATAATCATTAACAAAATCATACTTTGTTAATTGAAGTTCTATACAGTCTTTCTTTGCAATGTGGTCGTTCCCAATCATTGAATTTGAGAGATTCATATAATCAGATGAGCTTTTTGTAACTTCTAACCAATATAATTCTAGTTTAAGAGTCTCTGCATATCTAACAGATGAAATATATGGTGGATTTGTTACCACCAAATCAACTTTGTCTGAATATTGAGATAAATCTATATTTGCAGAATCTCCCAACATAATATTTGTTGAAACATCGTGCTTTCCAACCTGTTCAACAAATTGTATTCTCTTTTTCAATGCTCTTCTAAAAGTATCAAAAACATTGATTTTTATTTTTCCTTCAGATTCTAATCTTCTCATTCTCTTGCTAATGCCAGGGAAAACATGCATAGTGTCAGCATTGCTAACTTGTTTAACGATCGCAGACAAGACAGCTATTAAAAAATCAATGTATTTTTCTTTGTTACCATCATCTATAAACTCATCTACAGCCTTGTCAAAGTTTCTTCTAATTATTACCAAATCCCTTTGCACAAAATCTTTAAACCAATGGTCTCTGTTAATTACGAATGGAATTTCTTCTGCTTTTACTTCTTCTTTATCTTCATCTATTAACTGCAATAATTTATCTTGTATTCTCTTTAACATTTCAACCGAATAATTATTTGTTTTGATTTTGGAAATAAGAACAGATAAAGGGTTTATCTCAACTCCTATAAAATTTCTATCCAAAAAACGAGATTCTAGTGCTGTTGTTCCTGAACCTGAAAAGGGGTCAAATACTAAATCTCCCACTTTTGTAAACTCCCTAATAAATGCTCTTGGAATAGCTGGAATAAGTTTTCCATAATATCTATGGAAAGAATGCATTCCTAATCTTTCTTCTTCTTTTACATTAAGAAGTATTTCTTTAAACTTACTCTCTTTGTTATCAATAAAATCCATTTTTAATTCTCCTTATTTACAATATCTTATATATTTTCTATAAAGGCTAGTTCCCTTTTCAACTTCCTTAACAGCTGTAGAACCATCTTTATAGGTTATTAAAAATGTAGTCGTTGCTGAATAATCTGAATTATACATATCTGCATAAACCATTCCTTCAAAACCACCCATCATATCCCCTACTGCTAAATTAGTAAGTTTTTCATCTTCATCTAATCCTTCAGTCTCTTCTATAATCTCAGTTTTGAGAATTGGTTTTTCAAACCACGACCAACACATAACATCTCTCCTTTATATAAAACTAAATATATTATAACATAGTTATCATATATTTGTGCTTAAATTTTCATTTTTTTCTACAAAAATTTCGTTTTTTTCTAAATGTTTGTAGAATATTCTACATTATACACAAAAAGAAAAAGAAGGTTTTACTCTTCTTCTCCGTTAGACATATCACAAATTTTTCTTAAATCAATAATTTCAAGGTCTTTCCCCTTCTTTCTAGCATATTGAATAGTATTCCAAGTTCCACCTTTCTCTTCTCCGTTCCAAAAAGCAAAAACCTTATCAGAATTATCTACCATATATTCATTTCTTTTTTGCATACAATCGAAGGTATATTTCTTTCCAACATAAGTTAGCTTGTCAGCTTTCTCAAGAAGTTCTGCATAATGTTCCTTATCTTTAGGATACCATTTTGCATCTTGATTCTCACAAGGGATAGCAATTTCAAGTTTGATATTTTTGTCAGCAAATTCTGAATGAGAATCTCTTGTATAAAGAACGGCATCAGCCCAATCTGAATCAACACCAATTGCTCCACCTGAGTAAAAATAATCAAAGCCATCTTTCATAGCTTTAAAAACAGTATAAAAAACTGCATCGTTATATTCCATATAAGGTATGTCGTTAAAATCTCCATACTTCATAAGTTTATTTAAAGTTTGTGGTCTATGACCTGTAACACAAGCCTTCATCAGATTACTCTCCTTTTTCGATAATACATTATAACTGAAATATTCACAAAATGCAACCTGTGGGCTAAATTCGTTCAGCCTAAATATAAAAATATGGGCTGAATAGGTTCTGCCTAGTTTTTAATCTACCTTTTGCTAAAATAATTATTTGTTAAAAGGGGGTTAAAATGAATTTAGCTGAAGCTGTTGCGAAAAGAACAAAAGAACTCCTAGTGGCGAAAAATATGTCTCAGTATAGACTCATTAAAATTACTTGTCTTGAAAGAACAAGTATTCAAATGATTCTTAAAAACAAAACTAAAGATATTAAACTCTCAACCGTGTTTCTAATTGCTGATGCTTTTGGAATGACTCTTGCAGAGTTCCTTTCAGCCGACTACTTCACAACAGAATTTATTGAAATATAGAAGGTTTTATCAGCCCTTCTTTTTTCTTTGTGTAGAAGAAGCCCCACAGGTTAGGTTGGGTCGGAAGTGGGGCTTCCCCCTGCCCTTAGAGAGATTGCAATGTTTTTTCAAACTTTGCATAGTTCTCGAAGTAGGCAGGGGTTCTCCAAACATCAGTGAATTTATAGGCGAGAGTGTCGCCTTTCATCACTACAGCAGGTATGCCCATTAAAGCAAATTGAATATAAGCCATATTTACACATCGGCTATCTATATCTTGAGCAACAACCAATACTCTGTCCTTGATTGATATTCCCCTACGACTTAGCTCATCAACCATAGCAATCAGGAGACCACCTGCCCCACAGCAGGGGTCATTGATAACTATGACATCTTGTGATAGGTCATAATTATCAATCGTGAGTTTAGCCATAAGTTGCGACACTCCGTATGGTGTAAAGAATTGTCCGTGAACTTTACTACTCGTTTCGGTCTGCATATACAATTTGCCAAGATAATCATCGTATGGGCTATTTTCTAGCCCACACAATAATATTATTTTACCAAATATGGAGCAAATCTTCTCTTGCTCTTCTTTGGTATATTTTTTTATCAATTTCAAATATTCTTCTTCCCTTTTAAAGTAGTTCTTAAAATCACACCTATTTGAAATTGTTGTAGCATACATTGAAAAACAATCTTGCAAAACATCAACAATATGATGCCTATACCTAAACCATTCAATGTCTTTTAAGATATCTTTATAAACTAATTCACTCATACCCTATCTCCTTACATATTCTTCAAGGAATATGTCTTCGTATGTTTCTTCATTCCACTCTGCACCCATAATTCTCAGCAAATAAATATCTTCTAAATAAGTGATTTTGTTTGCATAGTCAAGGGCTTGTTCTTTAGTATCAAACCAATCACTTTGCAATATGTATTCAGATAAATAGTCCTTATGACAAATTTCGACATAATATTTCATATTCTTTTTCATAGAGTCTCCTTAATCTTCACAAAATTCTTCTAAATCTTCAATCGTTGTTATAGGCTTTGGTGTATCACAAGTTCCACAAGTATAGTCATAACTATAATAGTTAGTCTCTCCAATTGTGGTGTCTTCCCAAATGGCTTTTAAAATGTGTATTGCTAAAAATATATTGTCATTGTCTATGCAATTTTTAGCAAATTCAGTCAATATCTCATAGGTTGTGATAGTATCATTCTCTTGCTCTAAAATTTCAACAGCATTTTGAAAACCTAATTTTTTTAATTCTTTAACTTTCATAATTTCTCCTTTTTTTGTAGTTAAAACTATAATTTTTGTAGTTTTGCCTACAATTTATTTTGTAGGCATCACTACATTTTTTGTAGGCGAACCTACACTAATTGAAAATCTTTTGGTTCACTAAACACTCTTTCAAGTGTTAGATTATTTGCCTTTGCATATTGCTCTAATGCCTTTGGAGAGTTAGATGCAACTACTCGACCACTTGCAAATCTACCCCTTTCAGAAAACTCGCCAACATACTTATTGTCAGTTTTTTGTTGTTTCTCGAAAAATTTAGCATTTATAGTAAGTTCAATAATTTCGCCAAACAAGATGTCTGCACTCCATAAAAAATCGTGTTTTGGGTATTTCTTTGCAAGATAAACCTTTGCAATGTTTTCAATTATTTCTCGATGTGCTTTCTCAACATCAATAATTGAACAACCACCCCAAGCATCATCACTATACCAACCAATTCGTTTGCCTTTGTAGTAAATATTGCCTTGATATAGTTCTTCTTGTTCGTGTCCAAGAAATCTCTTCATATTTCTAATTTCTAAACCCCTAATACTTACTCTTATCATAAATACTCCTTTTCGCAATGCTACCCTATCGGTGTAGTCTTATTTGCAACCCAATGAACAGAGACTTCGTTCCTTTGGATTAACCAGTAGAGAATTTAGGTCGCAAGAAAACAAACAAGGCTGATGCAGAAAATTTCTTAAATTTTCGGTCAGCATCATTCAGTTTAGCCTTAGAGCAGTTTTCGAGACCATTAGAATACTGGTCTCCAAAGGAAAGAAAGGTCGCAAATCAGAGAGTTGGCCAGATCCAACTCGTTGGACCTAGTGCTAACTCTCGTGTCCTATTAGGTGTGGTTGGGCATTTCGAAAAATGTCGGTTTTAGTCGGTTATAGTCGAATAAAGTCGCAATTTTGAGAAATAAGGGCATATCTTGTCGAATTTGGTCTAATCCATTGACAATTTTGTCGAAATGGGTTAGACTCTCAAAGAAATCCGAGAAGTAGCAGAAAACGGATACAGACACCTGCTCCTATATTCGTGAATTGGTCGCCCAATGGGAGAAAGAGAAAAAGAGCCATTCATTCAATATGAACTATCAGTAAGGCTCTGTATATGCAGTAGGTCTCACTCCGATTTTATTAAGAGTTATGCAAAAGCATAGCTCTTTTTTCTGTGTATAAGCTTTTACACAAAGAGAAAAACTTCCTGCTCTGCCTGAATATGTCAATGCAGGTTAGGTTGGGTCGGAGCATTGACAAAAAGCAGGGTTTCCCCTACTCTTTGCCTTCTAATTCTTGCATAATCTCTGACATTGAAAATATCTTCCATTCGCTTTCATCTCTTCTGCTTTCGTTGTAAGCATTAAGCAAAGCAGTTGTAAATCCTTTTCCAAATTGATATTCAATAAGGAAGGATTTTCCACCCCTTGAATAGCGATAAAATTCAGTATAATTACGAGTGTTTATTTCAAGTGCCTTTAAGTTGTCTCTATACCCATACTTGATAAAATACTCATAATATGCAAGTCTGTTTTGCTTGATTAACTTGTGAAAGTTCTTCAAGTCAGTTGCATTATCTATTCTGATAACTGGACTTGCAAAGCCACCAGTTAAAAATTCAGCCCATTTATAATCCATATTCTTAATCCCCCAATAAACAATGACAGCAAGTATAAAACTGTCTCTCTTCGCCTTCAGAAAAGCCCAAATTTTGTAAATCACAAGCACCTTCGTAAATTTCTTCTACAGCCTTCTTAAAACTCATTTTACAGGCATTTTCAAGGTCATAGACATAGGGATTGCCTTTTCGGTCAATCCTTATGTCGCACCAGTCCATTTTGGACTTTCTCACTACTCTATCTAATAGTTCAATAAAACTTTTACAAACCATATCTTAATACCCCACCGATGAAAGTTTTATTTGCTCTGCTTTGATTCCAAGTTCCCAAAGACCAACACAAACATAATCAATAATTCCAATATATCCGTTTCGGTGTTTGTTTTCATCAAAGTTTGAAACAAGTTCTGATATCTCAAGATAGCAACTTCTATCTGTTTTTATAATTACAGGGAAGGAGTTTTTAAATTGCTCCAACCCCAAGTGATAATAAAAAGATTTCTTCATACTAAAAGTTCTCCTTTATGTATTTATCCATTGCTTCGTGTTCAAAGATATTCATTTTGTTTTTCTCCAAGTATTTTTCAATCTCTTGAATATCTTCAGGTTGAAGTGAAGCCATTTCCCCTTCTTCATCATCTTTGAAGAAAAGTGCTGTGCCACACATACAATCTTTTTTCTCATACAACCAAAAATTTGAAGGTAAATGATTAAGTTTTGCTTCTTCGTTTCCGAAAATTGTTATTGAATGTTCTTCAAGGTTCTCCATAGGATAAATTGCTTCAATATATCCTTCTACAATCTCCTGCAACACTTCAAGTTTGTCTTCAATTTCCTTTACTTCTAAAGGTTGATTTGGCTTCTTAATAGCCACTAAAACGGTTTTCTTCATAGAAACTCCTTATACAATGCTACCCTAATTGGTGTAGTCTTACTTGTGCAACTCCAAAGACCAGATATCTGTTCCCTTTGGGTTACCTAGCAAAAAATTCGGTTCGCAGAAAATGAACAAGGCTGATGCAGAAAATTTCCCAAATTTTCGGTCAGCATCATTCAGTTTAGCCTTAGTGAGATTTTCGAGAACATTAGAATTATGGTAACCAAAGGGAATGATAGAGTTGCCCCCTGCCCTGCTCTGATATGTGAGTGGGCCACAAGCTGCACGATAGAGCTGCTGTGCCACACGAACAGCGAAAACAGGTAGGTTGGGTCGGAAGTTTGAGCCTTCTCCCTGCTTTGCCTGGATATGTCAATGCAAGGGTCGGTTGGTAGGAGCATTGACAAAAAAAGACAGATTTCTCTGTCCTTTTTTTACTTTGTATCTTGCCTATAATCGCCAAATGCTTCGTGAAGTTCTACTCCACAATTTATTTCAACCCCTTCATCAAAAATATTATATATATGGAAATCATTCAAAGAACTGCTTCCATCTAAAAATGAAAGTATTGAAAATGCTAAACCATCTAATCTATATTGAATTTCGGACAAACCCCTTAACTTTCTTGTTTGTTCAAAACAATTGCTTGGAAGTGTTGCCCAATAAGAAACTTCATTCTTAATTGCATTAAGAAAAATATGTAATCTCTCTTCTTGTTTTTTCATACCCTACTCCTTAATTTCCATTTTCACAAATACAAACATACAATTCATAAAACTCCCACTCTGTCTCAATTGAAAAACAAGGAAGTTCTTGTCTATTTGTTGGTATTAAATTATGTTCTGTATAATTCCCTTTATCCAACTCTTCTTTTAGAAAAAAGTCATTTTCTTCAAATAATCGTTGTTTAAATTCTTCATACCTTTTTATTGCTGTTTCAAGGTCATCACAAGCACAATAAATAGTATGAAATTCCCCTTCGTGTCTTTCTCTACCCCTTTCTTCAACTATGTAGGAAAAACCAAAGTTTTTCTCTTCTGAAAATATCTCTTGATATTCATCTTCTGATATATCAAATTTTTTCATAGCCCACTCCTTTGGAGTATCTTCATCTAAATCAAGTTCTTCAAACTCGAACTCCAAAACATCTCTTAACAATTCAATCATTCTATCTTTTTTCATACCCTACTCCTTTCAGGGGTTTGCTTATGCAACCCCAACCCATATTTTAATTTTAAACATATCTTCGACATAACTCGACAAGTTTCGAAGTGTTGTATAGCAATTCTGCCCACCGTGATAATCTTTTTCGTGAAGTGCTGTTCTAACAAGCAAGTTGTTATACCAACCATTGCTAAATCTCACATCAGAAATTGATAAATAAATAAACTTTTTGTCGTTTTTAATAAAACAACTAAAACAATAATGATTTCTGCCTACATTTACCAATTCCCAACCTTTCTCTTTACACATACTTTTTAAGTAGTTAATGTATTTTGTCTGAAAAGATAAATAATCTTTCCCAGTAAATACACCAGTCGAAAACTCATAATCTTTGTAGTTCTCTAAATCTTTTAATGTCGCCATTGGCACTCCTTATACAATGCTACCCTATCGGTGTAGTCTTACTCGCAATCTAAAAGAACAGATTTGTCGTTCCTTTGGATTAACCAGCAAAAAATTCGGTTCGGAACAGCTCAACAAGGCTGATGCAGAAAATTTCCTAAATTTTCGGTCAGCATCATTCAGTTTAGCCTTAGTGCCAAGCTGTGAGAACATTAGAATACTGGTTTCCAAAGGAATGAAAAGATTGCAATAAAAAAGAGAGTTGGCCTGATCCAAAGCATTGGACCAAGTGCTAACTCTCGTATCCTTGTAAATCAGGTGTGGTTGGCTGATAAATTTTGTCTAAAAATGTCGGCATTTGTCGTTTTTAGGCGAATTTATCAAGGGCATTGCAACTAAATTTCTTGCAAGAGAAATAGTTGCATAATTTTCTACACAAAAAAAGAACTAGATTTTACTCTAATTCTTCTTATTCTTATTTTTTTCTGCACGAGACTCTTCTCTAGTCGCTCCATTTTTAAGTATAGCATTATTTATTGTTTTATTTCCGTATGTTTGTGAACCGTGCATTCTATCCCACTTTGGTCTCATTAAAGCACTTTGTCTGAATATTGAGTCCATTTGGGAAGGATTATTTCTTGTCCAAAAAGCTAACATAATGCAAAAGCTAAAATCTTGTGAACTATGGTCTCCATTGCCTATTCCCCTATCGAAATAATCAGAAAATAGTTGTGCTTGTTGAGATTCTCTAATCTTTGCAATTAGCTCAGCATCAGTCTCTGTAAGGTCTCCCCTTCTCACTTTATCCTGGACAGGTTCTACCTTTCCAACATACTTTAAATTTGCTTCTCTAAGCTCTTTTTCAAGTTCCCCTAATGTTTCTGTTGAATCAGGGGTTTTTACCCCTGTAAGGCTCATAAATCGCTTAGAGTCATACATTTCAATTTCATTCTTTCTGTATCGACAGTTTTCTTCCAGGTTGCCTATACCTAAGATATGTAAACCTGAACCACTCATTGAGTATTCAATGTATGTTTTCCCTTTAAACATATCGTAAATTTTAGATGCTTCAAAAACTTTAAAAGTTGTTGTTTGTGGAGCAAGAAGAACTTTATCTAAATCAATACAAAAGATATCGTTTCTTAATCCTTCCCCTTTAATATCAGTTAAGCAAAATGCTAATCCTGAATGATGATATTTTTCCATAGATTTCTTTGCTATTGAAAAATAAGCCCAATCATTTGGGTCGTTGGTTTTAGCCCATTTGCCATTATATGGATTTAAAAGTCTTTTTTCATACTTTTCAGTTCCATCAGGTTTTACAACCTTCTCTGCTTTCCAACATACCCATTGTTTAAGCTTTTTTAATTCTTCAGGAATATTGTCATAGTTTCTTTCAATCATCTGATGCTATCCTTAATGTTTTTTATTTCTTCTTCTGAGACAGTCTCTAATGTCTTCAATGCAGTCAAAATAGATTTTTTAGCCATTTCATCAGAATATGCTAAAAACTCTTCTAATTGTCTTTTTAAATCTGCTTTATCTTTAAAATCAATAGATTCTATATAAAGCATCAATTCGCCTAAATTTCTCATTTCTTCAACCCCTTTTGATAAGATTTTTTCTTTGTTTGAGCTTTTGTTTTCTTAATCTCTGAAGCCTTCTCATTGTGAAGGTCTTTCTTAATATCAAGTTCTTTCTTAAGCCCTAACTTGTCTTCCATTCTTTCAATTAAGGTCTTTGAAGTTGTTGCTATGAAATCAACACACTTCTCAATCTTAGAATCATCTTCACTAGCCCAACCATTTACATAGTTAAAAGAGTATTCAGATGTATCTAAACCAAATCTTTTACATACAACATAAGCAACAGACTCGGCAACGATTTCGTGTTCTTCTCTTGTCAAAGATTCTTCAAGTTCTTTATCTTTAAATACAAGAGAATGAGCTGACTCGTGAACTACTGTTTTTGTTGTGTGAAGGTCTGACATACCTTCTCTAACAACAATTTCTCTTTTCTTTGGGTCAAAATATCCTTTTGCAGATGAAAATGGAATATTTTCTATTCTAATATCATTAACTTCTGCTATTTCTTTCATTTGCTCAAGGAAGTTTGCTATGTCTAGCCCTTCCCCTACTAATTCATTACTACCTAACTTTAGTTCTTTACCATAGGTTTGAGAGATATCAAATGTTCTACCAACCTTGAAACGAATACCTTTTACCTTTTGAACTTCAGGATTACCATCTTTATCAAGAATGGTTTTCCCTTCAGCATCTTTCTTTTCATATTCTTCTTCATAAGGAACAGGACAAAGGATTTTAATTCCACCTTCTCTCAATGCTTCTTTTTCTACATATCTTCCTAAACTATTCCAAAACTTTAGGCTACCACAATATGTGGCATCAGGTTTTTGGGCTAAAATAAGCATTTGATTATTAAAAGAATACTGATAAAACTTAACCATATTATCAAGTATCTCTTTAAACTTTCCTGCATCTCTATATTCTTTAATTCCATCTTTCAAAGATTGAATAATACTTCTTACATCAGTTAAATCAAGGTTTGGCATACCCTACCCCCTATCTATATTGGCTCATAGCTCTAATCATAAGTTGGTTTACAGATACTCTTTCTCTCTTAGCAATCTGCTTAAATCTTTCATATTCAACAGAATCAATTCTAAATGTGATTGCAGTTACATCTTTTGGCTTAATATCCTTAGAATGGTCATATTTATCAGCATAAGAATATGTATCGCCTTTCTTAGTTCTCTTTGTTACTTTTTGACCTACAACCCCTTGAGTTACAGGTTTGTCTTGATAGTGTTGAACTGGAATATTTCTTGTTTGTGTTTGAACCATTCTTGGTTGTGGTTGCTGTTGAACAGGTCTTGTTTGCACAGATTGTTGTGCAGGTTTTTGTGCCTGTTGTTGAACACTATTGATAGGTTTTAAATCTAAATTAGCAAAAGGGTTAGTTTGATTTTGTCCTACACTTTGTTGAGCCTTTTGATAATCTGAAAATAAATCTGTTTTACTTCCCATTCCCATACTTATTCTCCCTTAACATTGCTAATGAAACTATCAATAGCAATAGCAAAATCTTGTGCTACATTGCTGTTCTTCTTTCAGTCAAAAACACTCTTGCACATACCAATAGCTGTATTAACATCTGTGCTAAGTCTAATTGGTTGTGCTATAAATGGAACATTTCTTTTTTCTGCAGTTTGTTTTAAGATATCATAAAACATTTTTTGAGTTGTAATATTAGATTGGAATTGATTAACAACAATACCTGCAACATTTATATTTCTCTTAAATCTCTTTTTAACAAGTTCTTGAATCGCAAAGAATTGCTCTGCTCCATCAAGAGACCACTGTTCAGCCTTACAAGGGATAACAACATCTGTTGCAACCAATAAAGCATTATAAGTGAAAATATTAAATGCAGGTGGACAATCAATTAAGATATAGTCTAATGGAACTTGTTCAATAATTGGCTCTAATGCAAGAGCTAAAAGACCTTCAGCACCAAAATTTCCTGAAATGGTCTTCTCTGCTTGTCCTAATTCAATATCTGAAGGAATAACATAACCAAAATCAGCTGATGAATAAATAGCTTGATTTACAGGAACTTCTCCTAACAACACTTCTTTTAGTGTTGGAACTCCATCTGTATTTATACCAAATGCTTTTGATAGGTTTCCTTGTGGGTCAAGGTCTATTGTTAAAACTTTATATCCCTTTTTTACTAAATAAGATGCTGTATGTAAAGTGGTGGTTGACTTACCTACTCCACCTTTTTGATTGATAAATGCAATAGCTTTCATAAAAATCTCCTTTAATTTTTATCAGATTCTATATATATTATAATAATCTTACAGGTTAATGTCAAGCAAATTGCAAGAATTTTGGTTGCACTTTGCAACTATTTTTCTTGCAAGATTTTTGGTTGCTTTCTGCAACTATTATTCTACACAAAGAGAAAAACATCAGCCTAAAGAAATAAACTGTAATGATAAATTTAGAGATTTTTGGTTGCACTTTTTATGCAAGAATTTTGGTTGCATTCAAATAACATATTTGCAAGAATTTTGGTTGCACTCTGCAACTATTTTTCTTGCAAGGTTTTTGGTTGCACTTTGCAACTATTTTTCTTGCTTTAATAAAAAGAATAGAACAAGAATTGTGGTTGCACATTTTTATAGGATAATACAAGAATTGTGGTTGCATTTTGCAACTATTTTTCTTGCAAGAATTTTGGTTGCATTTTATAACATTGAGAAAAATGGTTGCACTCTTCTCTGCAAGAATTTTGGTTGCACTTTGCAACTACTTTTCTTGCAAGAATTTTGGTTGCACACCCCTTGAAAACCCTTTATTTTAGG
>JAFWWV010000149.1 GCA_017523305.1 Clostridia bacterium | reverse complement strand
TTAAAAGTATCTAATAAGGATATTATAAATTATTTTGAAATTGAAAAAGATATTAGTAAAAGAGCAGAGTTCATTAAAAATGCTTTTAATTCTGATTATACAGGAATTATCATTAACGATAATATGTATGGTTATAAGGCATTTGATAATGGACTTTTATTATGGAAAGGAAACTATTTATCAAGAGATACAGAGTCTTTTATAAGTTGGGAAGATTTAACATATCATTATGATTCAATGATATTACTTCATCAACTAAATACAAAAATAGATCCTTTGCCATCAGTTAGTCAACAATTAACTTTAATAAATGAAAATGAGAAAAATGAACAAAATGTTGATTTAGTATTCTCACAAGAGTTTATTGATAAATATTTACAAGAAAAACATACTGAAACAAAGTATAGAATATATGAGCAATTTCAAAAGAGTTTATCTAGTCAAGATAATGCAGAATATTTAAAAAACTTATATGGACTTGGTGGTGCAACATATACAGTAAGAGGCTCCGGTATAGGTTATGAAAGTAGTTCAAAAGGACTTCTATTATATAGAGGTTATTTTGAAAATAGAGCAGAGAAACTTTTAAAGTGGAACTATCTAGCAGAAAGAATAAGTTTTTTAATTAAAGAAGATAGATTTTTAAATCCAAAGGAATTAGCAGGATATGAAACTTGGTTAGAAAAACAAGAACAAGAAAGAGCGTTTGTTGAAAAAGAAAAAGAATTAGCAACTCAAATAGAATTAGAAAAAAATGAAGTAGAAGAAAAGGTATTAGAATATCAATATCATTTAGGTGATAAAGTTTATATTGGTGCTGATGAATATGAAATATTATCATTTGATGATGAATTAGTTAGATTATATGATTATCAATGGCCATTATTTAATAAAGAAATGTCAAGAGAAGAATTTGATAGAAAAGTAAAGGAGAATCCTTGTAATGACCATTTATTACAAGAAACTAGCCCAATAAGCCAGACAACTAGCCTAGAAAGCCAGACAACTGACCTAGAAAGTCAGACAACTGACCTAGAAAGCGAGTTAGATAATAAGACAACTAACGAAACAATTTCTAATAAAGAAGATAATATTGTAGGAACAGAGTTTGAGTGGAATGATAGAAAATATAGAATTGAAAAAGTAGATAGCGAAGATGTTGAGTTAAAGGATATAACTTTTGTAAATTCAGTTGGAATACCTATTTTTAGAGTAGAAAAATTAGATAAAATTAAATCTTTACTTGCTGAAAAAGAAGAAAAAGAATTTATACCTAGTTTTGAAAAGAAAAAGAAAAGTAGAGTTGAAACTTTTGATATTCACCCAGAAATTAAAAATGCAGATCGTAGTCAATTTAGAATTATAAATGATAATCTAGGAATTGGAAGTCCACGAGAAAAATTTAATCGTAATGTTGAGGCAATTAAAGTATTAAAGAAATGCGAAGAAGAAAATAGATTTGCAACACCAGAAGAACAACAAGTGTTATCTCAATATGTTGGATGGGGTGGACTACCACAAGCATTTGATATTCAAGATAGTTCTTGGAGTAATGAATATTATATTTTGAAAAACTTACTTGATGAAACTGAATATTCACAAGCAAGAGAATCAACATTGACAGCATTTTATACACCACCGGTTGTTATTCGTTCTATGTATAAAGCATTAGAAAATATGGGATTAAAAACCGGTAATATATTAGAGCCTAGTTGTGGTACAGGAAACTTTGTTGGTATGCTACCAGACTCATTAGCAGA
>JAFWWV010000148.1 GCA_017523305.1 Clostridia bacterium | reverse complement strand
TTATTAAAAATGTGTATAATATTATTAAATGCAATCGTTTAACGAAGTTAAAGGAGAAAATATGAACACTATTAAAATTTATCTTGCAGAAAGTGGTAGAGTGGCTGATTTAAGGAAAGATTTTCCACTATATCAATACCAATTTCAAAACAAATTATTAAACATTTATGTGCCAACAAGCATTATGGCACCTGAGTTTATTTCACAAAATGCCGATGGTACAACTTTAAGCGAATATGTTGCTTCAACATCGGTTAAAATTGGTATGTCATATACTGCACGAGATGGAAGTATAAAGAAAAGCAAAAACTACTATGTTAGATTTTTGAAAACTTTAACATATCAAAATGTTGAATATGCTTTATATGAAAGAAAATTACCAAAAGAATTTACATTATATGCAGGTCAGGGTGGAAATGCACCTATTTTAACTGCAAATGTTGTCAATATTCAACAAGAAACTGAAAACGGAACACCTATCGTTTTGTCAGTTATTACAACTCAAACTTGCTCACTTGATGTTATGGCAAGCACCGACCTTGATATTGATGAAGCAGTTGAGCCAACTGAATTAGAAAATATTAACGCACAAATTAACGAAATTAACGAAATTTTACCTACAAAACAAGATAAGGTTGATGATGCTTTGGAAACAACAAACAAAAGTGTTGTTGGTGCAATCAATGAAAACAAGGCAAAAATCGACATAAATATTGAAAATATCGAAACAAACACCGAAGATATTGCTAGAAACAGGAACGATATTGATGAACTTAAAGAAATTGTGGGGACTGGACAGGAATACATTGGGACAATCGAAGTTTCAAGCCTTCCAAGCAGTGAAGTTTTAAACACATTTGTTTCCCAAACAAAGGGCAGACAACCAAAGGGTGGAGATACTGTAATTGTTGTTCTTGAAATCACTGGGGATACCGACAGGAACTATAAATACATTTACAACGGCGAAACTTGGAGTTATTATGAAATTCCACCAGTAGAACTTGCAGGTAATGGCACTGCTGGCTTAGTTGAAGGTACATATTCAGTTGGGTCGCAAAACAACACACTAGTTGATATTAGTGGTGGAGAAATATTAAACATCTATGTAAAAGACAACAACAACGCATACAGGAACATTCGAGAGTATTTAAACTCAAACGCAACCGATATACTAGATATTATAAGCGGAGATAATATTGTCGGGGAAGCAATGAAGGCTCTCGAAGACGGGCTTGGAAACAACATAGTAGAAACCTATTTAACAAAAAGCATTGGAGCTTCTAAACAATTTGTTAGAGATTATGCTATGCCAAGAATATTTAACGATGTTTACTACATTAGTTCCAACGGATACCAAAACAATGCTCCAACAACCCCAGCAAGCGGGATACAATTTACAAAAACAACATCAGCCGTAGGGGACTTTCAGTTATTTCAAATAACAAAAACAAATACCGCAGATTTTGAATTGTCATCAAAAAACGGATATAGCAACAATATCTATATCGCTTCAACAGTTAGTTTAAGTTCGATTTTCAGATTAACCACCGAATATAAAAAGGCTGGGAGCGATTGGGGTCTTTTGAATGTTGAACTCACACACCCAATCTCTCTTTACGCTGGGGAAATACAAAAAATTGTGTTTGGAAACCCGTTCGCATATTTAGGAGAAGATGTTGTCAAATTAACCGATGGGGACCAAATTAGACAAACACTTGAAGTTGTTTCTCAATCAAGCGAAACAGTAACATACAGCGTTTATTCAAACGAAATATACCCAAGCATCTTTAACTTGACAAGCCAATCTTACACACTCAATGCAGTTGAGCAGGTTATTGGCAGAGTTTTAATGGTTGGTGCTGATGGGTTTGTTCAAGGGGAAAATGCTGTTTTCGAAGTTCAAAACGCAGAAAGTTATGTTGAGTTTAAAACAAACCAAAGAAAATTCTTGTTTACACTATATTTGCCAATAGTGGGGACATTAGATGAAAACCTAACCGTTAGAATACAATTCGGCGACACAGTTTATAACCTATATTCATTTATGCAAGGGTCAAACACCCCATTGACATTGGGGGCATTAAAAAATGTAATGTCATACAATGAAGCAACGGGCTACTTCTTCTATGCGAACTTTATCTTCATCGAAACAAGCGATGTTGTTGGGTTTGTGATAGACCCAGCGGTTGGGCTTGGAAGCGGAGAAGGTGGTGGCGGAAGTGTTAGCATAGACAATGAAAGTATTACCAAGAACGCAAGAGATGAAATTCAAGCAGTGGCTTTGAAAAACAAAGCAATAGAAATTGGGGAAGTTGTTTCTTTTAAAAACTTTGGCGGTGGGATTACTATTACCGAAGAACAGTATGATACACTTGTAGAAGATGGATATATCATTGTTGACGGTGTGAGAATAGAATACGACAGTGGAGCCATTTACTTCACGGACAAAACATTAAGAGATTTAACCCTATCAGGAACTTCCGTTTTGACAAGCAGGGAGATATTTACTAAACATATACAAATTATGGTAGAGTTTGAAACTGACAACATACACGCAGGTTTTGACTGTGTCTTACACCCATACGACAGTGCTGTATGTTTTGTTACATTCGATGTCTTGATTGGCGGACAAGCACATTTCGGTCAGGCATATCTAAACGAAAGTGGGAATGTTGTGATAAATGTTCCAAGCGGAGTTTCGTTTACAAATGTTAAGGCTAAATATGTAATTATAGGGGGATAATATGTCAATATATTTTAACGGAAAAAGAATTGCGGGGATACTTGTTGAAAGCAAAACCCCGCAAAACGACATAAATTCAGTTATGAGCGGGGGCTTTTATGACTTGTTTACTGAAAACTTTATTGACCAAATTATGACAGGTAAATACATTATCAAAGGAGATTTAAATGGCTAACTATACAAGAAATGACTTTATTAAAAGTTTAATTGCTATTGAAGACAGCATAAAGAGCAAAGGCGGGTCCGTCTTAAAAGAAAACGCAAACCCAAGCCCGTTCGAGTTAAATAGCGGTGTTAAAAGTATTCCAC
>JAFWWV010000147.1 GCA_017523305.1 Clostridia bacterium | reverse complement strand
AATTGGTACCGAAGGAGGGACTCGAACCCTCATGTAGTTGCCTACGCAAGATTTTGAGTCTTGTGCGTCTACCATTCCGCCACTTCGGCAAAAAATTTACTTTGTTATAATATCACACAAAAATATTATTTGCAATAAAAAAAATAATAAATTACAAAAAAAGTTGCTATAGGCAAATAGCAACTTTTTTATTTTCTATGCTATAAAATTTGCTCTAACTTTTTTAGGTCCAAAGTTTAATAAATTGTTCATATTACTATTTGTTAAGTTAGAGTTATTTTCAACATTGTTAAAGTCTTGTATTGAACTTCTTTTTGTAATGGGTTCTTTTACATTTTCAATATTGTTTTGTTCTTTAATATCTCTATTTTCAATTGTTTTAATTTCTTGTTTATCTTCAAATTGTTCGTTAAAACTATTTTGGTTTTCTGATTTATTTGAATTATTGACTTCTTCATTAAAACTATTTGTATTTTGATTTGTTTTTATTGCTTCAGCATTTATTTGTTGAGTTGGTAAATTATTATTTATGTTTGAATTATTATAGTTAAAGTTATTGTTATTGTTATTGTTTACATTATTTATATCATTATTCGTGCTGTTTTTAATAGAAGAATCAATGTTTTGATTATATTGTTCAATAGGTTTTATTTCTGTTGTTTTTGTATTGTTATTTCTATAATTCTTTTCGTCGTGCGTATCATTAGATCTGCGTGTTATATTGTTATTATTTTCATTTTGTCTTTTAAATCTACTGTTTCTATAATTTCTGTTGTATTTAGATTTATATCTTCTTTGATAATTATTTTTAAATTCTTTTTCTTGATAATTTGCAGTAGAGTTATTTGTTGTAGAGTTGTTTTCAGTTGTTTCTGCTGTATTATTTTGATTTTTTGATTCCAAATTATTTTTTGTTATTGTTGAATTTGAAATTGTATTATTGAAATTATCATTTTCTTCCTTTTCTTCTTCTTTTAGAATAGGTTTAATTGCTTTTCTTACAGGAATAAATTCTTTATTTTGATTTGAATTTACAGAGATGTTATCTCTTTCAATATTTGTGGTATTGCTTGTATTATATACTACATTGCTTTGTTTAGAATTGTTTTCTTCTATGTCGTTATAATTTGTAGTTAAGTTTTCATTTGAAGAATTTTGATTATTTGTATTATTTTTTATACCTGTTCTATATAAATTATCATCAATTTTATTATTTATTTTATTCTTTCCAAAATTTTCACTATTATTAACATTTCTTGTTTCGTAATTATTGTAATTGTTTTCTTTATTAAAATTTCGTCTGTTTCTTCTATTGTTTAATTTTGATAAATATCTATTGTTTTTTATAAAATCATTTTCACTGTTTTTTATACTTTCTTTTGAATTATTTAAAGTTTCTGTGTTATTATTGTTATTATTTTTATTAATAATTTTATTAACATACTTTATTAGTTCGCATACAGAATTATTTGCATTATTGCAAGAAGAGCAGTTTGAATCAATGCAGTTGTAAACAGCAAGATAATCAGCGTTTAATGTTTCACTATTATTTGCTAAATTAAGTTTCTTTTTATTAATTTTATTTGCTGCTGCTGTACAATTTTTACAATTTTTTATGTTTTTTACGCATTGATTAATTACTTCAGAATAACTATTTAAAGTTTTAAGTTCGCTATCTGTAACTTTAACATTTGAATTTTTTAATTTATTTAATAAACTTTTTGCCTTATAGCAATTATTAATTAAATCGCCTTTAAGTGAAGAAAACTCGTCACTTACTTCACAACAAGAATTAGATAGATTAATTAATTCGTTGTGATTTTTGTTATCATTTTTTAAAAAGTTAAAATTTTTATTTTTTGTTTTATTTGAATTTTTTACATTAGAATTTAAATTTAATGATGTATTTTTTGTTAATTTATTATGTGTAGGTATACTTTTTGTTAATAAAATATCTTTTTGTATTGATAAATTATTAGGTTCAAAATAATTTTCTTCTAAATTTTGGTTGGCTGATTCATAATAATAATCATTTTTTCTTTCTTCTATTTGAATTTTGTAATTATCTAATTCATCTAACTTATTTATTTGGGTAATTATATTATTTAAACCATTATTTAATTTTTGACTAGCTAATTTTACTTGAGCTGAATTGTTTGTATTACTGCAACCAAATATTAAAATTGCAATTAATAATAAAGATATAACTCCTAAAAATTTTTTCATAATATCCTCCAAATCTTTGATAATCTTATTTTGTTAAAATTTTCAAAAATTATTTATGAAAATTAAAAAATGTTTAAATTTTAATTTTTCGTAAATATTTTTAATGTTAGGGAGGAAGTTATGGATAAAGAACAAATCAATATTTCTTATTGTAAGTTTGTAGAAAATAGATTACCGAAAACTAAATTTTTTCCATCTTTATTATGGGCTTTTTTAGTTGGTGGTTTAATTTGTTGTATCGGTCAAGGTATAAATGATGGTTTGTCAGCCATTTTTCCAGCATTAAATAAAGATGATATACAAGCATATACATTAATAATTTTAATATTTTTAGCTTCGTTTCTTACTGGAATAGGTGTTTATGATAGAATAGGTGCTTTTGCTGGTGCTGGTAGTATCGTTCCAATTACAGGTTTTTCAAATTCTATAGCTAGTCCTGCAATTGAATTTAAAAATGAAGGTTTAATTTTTGGTTTATGTGTAAAAATGTTTAGTGTTGCTGGGCCTGTAATTGTTACTGGTATAGCGTCTAGTATTTTAGTTGGGATTATTTATTTGATAGTGGGGATTATATGATAAAAAAAGTTGGAGAAAATACGGTAAAATTCACTGTACCACCTAAAATTATAAGTGGTTATTCTATTGTAGGTCCAAAAGAAGGATTAAGTCCTTTTGCAAAATATTTTGACTATATTTTAAGAAATGATGATTTTAATGAAAAAACTTATGAAAGAGCAGAAAGAAAAATGCTAGAACAAGCTATATGTGGTGCAATTGATAAAGCAAATTTATTATCAACAGATATAGATATATTATTAAGTGGAGATTTATTAAATCAAATCATTTCTGCTACTTTTTCTGCTAGACAAATTCAAACTTCTTTCATTGGTCTTTTTGGAGCATGTTCAACTATGACTGAAAGTTTAGTTGTAGGGGCTTGTTTAATAGATGGTGGTTTTGCAAATAAGGTAGCTTGTGCAACTTGTAGTCATTTTTCTACAGCAGAAAGACAATTTAGATTCCCTTTAGAATTAGGTTGTCAAAGGCCACCGACAGCACAATGGACAGTGACGGGTGCTGGTTGTAGTATTATTTCTCGTGAAGGAAAGGGGCACAGCATTTCTTATGCAACTTTTGGTAAAGTTGTTGATTTTGGTATTAATGATATGAATAATATGGGTGCAGCTATGGCTCCTGCGGCTGCTGATACATTAAAGAATTTATTTAATGATACAAAAACTTCTCCTAATGATTATGACTTAATTGTAACAGGTGATTTAGGAAAATTAGGATCTGAATTGTTAGTAGATTTATTAGAAAGTTATGGTTTTAATTTAAAAGAGAACTATTGTGATTGTGGTCAAATGATTTTTAGTAATACTCAAAAAAGTTTTATGGGTGGTAGCGGTTGTGGTTGTAGTGCTAGTATGATTAATTCTTATATTTTAAGAAAATTAGATGATGGAGATTATAAAAAAATAATTCTAATGTCAACGGGGGCTTTATTAAGTACAACTTCAGCGCAACAAGGAGAAACTATACCTGGAATAGCACACGCAATTATAATAGAGAAAGGTAAATAAAGGTGAGAAATGGACATTTTTTTAAAATATTTAATAGTTTTTGCTGTTGGTGGAACCATTTGTTTATTAGCGCAAATTTTAATTATTAGAACAAGAATGACTTCAGCTAGAATATTGGTTTTATTTGAATTAATAGGTGTTTTTTTGCAAGCAGTAACTTTGTTTGAACCTATTAAAAATTTTGCAAACGCAGGAATAACTATTCCAATTATAGGTTTTGGAGCAAGTTTAGCTAAAGGAGTAATTGAAGGAGTTAAAAAATTTGGGATTTTAGGTATTTTTAATGGGGGATTAACTTCAACTGCTGCAGGAATAACAGCAGCAGTTGGTTTTGCATACTTTTTCGCGTTAATATTTAGGTCTCATAGTAAAAAATCATAAAAAATGTAATAAAATGAGAATTTTTGTAATAAATTTAAAATGTGAATCATAGTAATTATGTTTTAAACAGATTTAAAATTTGTAAAATAAAGAAAAGAAAAAGAAGGATATTTTCTATATTATTAATAGTAATTTTAGCTATATCCTTAATTATTACATATTGTATAAAAATTATTAATCCAATAATATATGAATATACTAGCGCAGAAATTGAAAGATTATTAGTAAAGTCTACAAATAAAGCAATAGATTTTATTTTTTCAAAATATAATTATGAAGACCTTATTTCAATAAATTATGATAAAGAAGGAAACATTTCTTTTATAAAAGCAAATCAAATAGAAATAAATAAAATAATAAACTCTGTATCTATTCAAACTCAAAATATTATAGATTCGAGTGCAAAAGTAGGTATTTTTATTCCTATTGGAACTTGTAGTGGAATTGGTTTTTTATCAGGAAAAGGAAATAATATAAACATAAGTATAGATCCAGTTGGCAATGTTATTTCATATTTAAAAAGTGAATTTACTCAAGCAGGGATTAATCAAACATTGCATAAAATTTATATTAATGTTCAAAGTGAAATGTCTATTATTCTGCCATTTACTTTTAAAAAAGTTACTAAAAATATTGAGATTTTAATTTCGGAATGTTTAATAGTTGGTAAAATACCTAATGTTTATTTTAAAACAGATAATTTAAAGGATTTTTATTAGTTTTAAAATCAATTTATCTTGACAATAAATAAAAAAAATGATAACATTTGCTTGTTTTAATAATAAAGGCAAAGATAAAAGACTAGTAACTATTGTAAAGGTATTTTTAGAGAGGATTTTTTATAAGCTGAAAGAAAATCTATTTACCAGATAGTGAATTCACTTTTTAGCTTCTAGTTGAACGTGTATAACAAGTAGATTTAGACGGATTTTGCACCGTTACAAGCAATTAATGAGGATACTTGAGAATTTATTTAAGTATTAAAATTAGGTGGTACAGTGGAGTATTTAGTATAACTTCGCCCTATAATGTCATAAAAATTTGACTTGGGGCGAAGTTATTTTTTTATGATATTTATTTATAAAATAATGCTTATTAAGACAAAAATTATAAAAAGGAAAGAAAAAATGGATTTAAAAAAGATTTTAGAAGAAGCAATACTAAAAATTGAAAACATCAAAACAACAGAAGAATTAGCTTCTTTTTATCAAGAATATCTTGGTAAAACAGGTAAAGTTACTGATTTAATGAAATTAATGAAAGATATTCCAAATGAAGAAAAGAAAGCTTTTGGTATGGAAGTTAATAATATTAAAACTACTTTACACGCTGAAGTTGAAAAGAAAAACAAATACTTTGAAGAAAAAAAGATATTAGACAAAATCGATAATACTAAATTAGTAGATTTAACTATTCCTTCAAGTAAAAAAATTAAGGGAAGTTTACATCCAATAACAATTGTTCAAAACAAAGTTATTGATATCTTTTTAAGTATGGGCTTTACCGTTGAAGATGGTAACGAAATTGAAACAGAATATAACAACTTTGAAGCTGTTAATGTTCCTAAAAACCACCCAGCTCGTGATATGCAAGATACTTTCTATTTAGATAATGGACAAGTATTAAAAACACATACTTCAGCTGCTCAAAATAGAATTATGAAAAAATATGGAACTCCTTTAAAAGCTATTTTCCCAGGAAGATGCTTTAGAAATGAAGAATTAGACGCAAGTCACGAAAATACTTTCTTCCAAATAGAAGGTATGATGATTGATAAAAATGTCAGTATTTCAAATTTAATTTACTTTATGAAAGAAATGTTAACTAATGTTTTTGGTAAAGAAATTAATGTTAGATTAAGACCTGGCTTCTTCCCATTTGTTGAACCTGGTTTTGAATTAGATATTTCTTGCCCTTATTGTGGTGGAAAAGGTTGCAGAGTTTGTAAACAAGGTGGTTGGATAGAACTTTGTCCTTGTGGAATGATTCACCCTAACGTATTAAAAATGGGTGGAATTGATCCAGATGAATATCAAGGTTTTGCTTTTGGATTAGGTTTTTCAAGATTAGCAATGATGAATTTTGATATTACTGAAATTAGATTATTAAATAGTGGAAATATTAAGGCTTTATCACAAGCAAAAATAAAATAAATTTTGGAGAAAACAAATGAAAGTATCAATTAATTGGATTAAAGATTTCGTTGACCTAGAAGGTGTTAATATTGAAGAAACTATTTCAAAATTCACAATGTCAGTTGCTGAGGTCGAAGGAATTGAATATAAAGGAAAAGATATAAGTGGTGTAGTTACAGCAAAAATTGTTGATGTTCAACCTGTTCCAGATAGCAAAAAACTTCATCTGTTAAAAGTTGATGCTGGCGAAAGCGAATATTTACAAATTGTTTGCGGTGCACCAAACGTTAGAGTTGGGTTAGTTACAGCTTTAGCAAAAGTTGGAGCAAAACTTGGCGATATAAAAATTGGCAAAGCTAAGTTGGCTGGTATAGAAAGTTATGGTATGTGCTGTGGTGGTGATGAAATTGGTATTTCAGACGATCATAGTGGTATTGTTGAGTTAGATGAAAACACTCCTGTTGGTGTAGATATTAAAACTGTTTTAGATATGGAAGATATTGTTTTTGAAGTAGACAATAAATCATTAACAAATCGTCCTGATTTATGGGGTCATTATGGTATTGCAAGAGAATTTGCTGCTTTAACTGGCAGAAAATTAAAAGAATTACCAATTCAAAATGAAAAAGACTTTGAAAACTTAAATAAAAATAAAGTAGAAGTTTCTTCTCAAGCATGTAACAGATATACATCTGCATGTATGGAAAATATTACAAAAAAACAATCTTCTTTAAATATGCAAATTAGATTGTTCTATTGTGGTATGAGAGGCATTAATTTATTAGCTGATGTAACAAACTATGTTATGTTAGAACTTGGTCAACCAATGCATGCTTTTGATAATAAAATAGTTGATAATATTCAAGTTTATGATTTAGCTGAAGACACTAAATTTACAACTCTTGATAGTACTGAAAGATTATTACAAAAAAATAGTATGGTTATTGCTACAAACAATAAACCAGTTGCTTTAGCAGGTATTATGGGTGGTGAAAATAGTGAAATTACAGATGAAACAAATTCAGTTTTAATTGAATCTGCTAATTTTGATGCTTATAAAGTAAGAACAACAGCAACATCACTTGGTATGAGAACAGAAGCTAGTGCTAGATATGAAAAATCTTTAGACCCTGAATTAACTCTAACAGCATTGTTAAGATATGTTTATTTAGTAAAACAATTAGATAAAGATGCAAAAATTTCATCAGGAATAACTGATGTTTATACAAAAAAATATCCTAAACTTGAAATTTCTATTACAAAAGATTATATCGATAATTTTGTTGGTATTGAAATTTCAGAAGAAAGAATTTTATCAATTTTACAAAATTTAGAGTTTAAATTATTAGAAAATAAAAATGGAACATATAAATTTGAAGTTCCAACATTTAGAGCAACTAAAGATATTAATGGTAAAGCAGATTTAGTTGAAGAAATTACAAGAGTTTATGGTTATGACAATATTACACCAAAATCAATTGTTCAAGATGTAAAACCAGCTTTATTAGATAGAGCAATTAAATTAGAATACGAAACAAAATATACACTTGCTCAAAGATTTGATTTAAACGAAACTCATTCATATATTTGGTATGATTTAGCAACAAATAATTTATTAAAATTAGAACCTGAAAGCGTTATTCGATGTGTAAACTCAATAAACAAAGATAATGATAAAATTAGAAGTACAATTATTCCTAGTTTATTAAAAGTAGTAGTTGATAATAAAAACTCATTAAATTCTTTTGGTACTTTTGAAATTGGTAGGGTAGTAAAAGAAATGAGAGAAGATGGCCTTGCAGACGAAACAAAAAGTTTGGGTGTAGTTTTATATAATAAGCAAGGAAATATTGAAGAAGAGTTGTTTAAAGTTCAAGAAATTTTAACTTACTTATTTAATTATATTTTCAAAATGGATTTAGAATTAAATTTATGTCAACCAAAAGCAAACTACTATCATCCTAAAAATTATTATGAAATTTTAGTAAATGGTAATACTATTGGTAACATTTTTACTTTACATCCAGTTGCTACAGAAAATATTGAAAAAGATTGTTCAGTTGTTGGTTTTGAAATTAATTTCACAGAGTTAGTTAAAAATGATTCTATTGATGTTAAATTTGAAAAAATTAGTAAATTCCCAACAACTAAGTTAGACTTTAACTTCTTAATTCCAAAAAATTATTTATATAAAGATATAATTAAAATTGCAAAGAATATTAAAACAAAATTAAATTATTCTGTGTCTTTATTAGATATTTATGAAAATCCTATGGAAGAAGTAAAAAGTTATACATTACACTATGAAGTAAATAGTATGGAAAGAAACTTAACTAACGAAGATATTGAAGTTTTCCATAAATCTGTTATTGAAAAATTTAAAGAAAATAATATTGAATTAAAATTATAATTTTTTATAGGAAAAACTAATGATTTATTTAGATAATGCAGCAACAACAAAACCTTATAAAGAAAGTTTAGAAATATTCAACAAAATAAATGCCGAAAGATATTTTAATCCTTCGGCATCTTATTCAGTTGGTTTTGATTTGTATAAAGATATTGAAAATGTTAAAAAAGACTTTATATCTTTTTTAGATGGAGAAGAAAACGATAAAATTGTTTTTACTTCTGGGGCAACCGAATCAAATAACCTTGCTATTTTTGGTTCTAGTTTTAATAAACAAAAGAAATATTTATTTTCTATGGGAGAACATCCTTCTGTTTATAACTGCGCATGTGAATTAAAAAATAAAGGTTATAATGTCGATTTTATTCCATTACAACGAAATGGCGAAATAGATTATGCTATTTTTGAACAAATGTGTAATGAAGAAGTGTGTTTTATTTCTGTTATGTTTGTTAATAACGAAACAGGTGCCATAAATAATTTGCAAAAAATTTCAGAAATTATAAGTCAAAATACAAATAGCTGTGTTTTTCATGTTGACGCAGTTCAAGGTTTTGGGAAAATAAATTTTTCTGTTTCAGACTGCAACATTAATTTATGTTCAATATCTGCCCATAAAATTGGTGGAATCAAAGGTGTTGGGGCTTTATATATTTCAAATAAAACTAGATTAAAAAACGTTAATTTTGGTGGTAATCAAGAATATGGGTTAAGATCAGGTACAGTTAATGCTGCTGCTATATTTTCATTTTATGAAGCTGCTAAAATTTCTTTGAATAATTTAAAAAATAATTTATTATATGTTCAAGACTTAAAAACATATCTAATTAAAAATTTAGAAACAAAATTAGATAATTATGTAAAAGTTGTTTCTTCTTTAGATTCATCTCCATATATAACTAGTTTAATCTTTTCTGGTAACAGGGGAGAAACAATTATGAGATATTTATCTTCGAAAGAAATTATGATAAGTACTGGTTCTGCTTGTTCTTCATCAAAGGTTGGTAATAGAATAATAGAATCTATGGGTTATGATAAAAATAAAGTTATGGGTGCAATTAGAGTAAGTTTTTCACCATTAACCACAAAAGAAGAAATTGACAAATTTATATCAGCAATTCTTGAATATAAAGAAAAAATAAATACTTAATTTATTAAAGGAATTTACTATGAACGAAGTAATTTTATTAAGATATGGCGAAATATTTTTAAAAGGAAAAAATTATTCATTTTTTGAAAATTCTTTATTTAAAAATATTAAATATAGATTAAAAGATATTGATTTAAAAATTGAAAAAATTTCTGGAAGATTTTTAATTTCAGAATTTGCTCAAGAAGATAAAAAAAATATAATTAACATTTTAAAGTGCATTTTTGGTTTAGTTTCAATAAGTGTTGCTTATGAAATTGATACATCTCTTGAAAATATATTAGAAACTTGTAAAGATATAAAAATAAAAGCAAAAACATTTAAAGTAGAAACCAAAAGAGCAGACAAAACTTTTGAAACTCAATCATACGAACTTTCTGCTAAGGTTGGGGAAGTTATATTAAAAAACAATCCTAAAGTTAGTGTTGATGTTCACGATCCAGAAGAAGTTGTTTATATAGAAGTAAGACAAAATGGTAAAACATATATTTATTATGAAAAAATTATGTGTTTAGGTGGTATGCCTGTTGGAACTTCTGGTAAGGGAATGTTACTTTTAAGTGGTGGTATCGATAGTCCAGTTGCAGGTTTTTTAATGGCAAAAAGGGGATTAAGACTTAATGCTATCCATTTTCATAGTTATCCTTACACAAGTGAACAGGCTAAACAAAAAGTTATTGATTTAGCAAACATTATAAAAAAATATACAGGAAATATAAGGCTTTTTGTTGTTCCTTTTACTAAAATTCAAGAAGAAATACATAATAAATGTGATTCAGAATATATGGTAATTTTAGTAAGACGTTTTATGATGGATATTGCTGAGCGTGTTGCAAAACAAAATGAATGTTCTGCTTTAATTACTGGTGAGAATTTAGCGCAAGTTGCTAGTCAAACTGTTGCAAGTATTACCGTTACAAATCAAATGGTAAAAGACATACCAGTTTTTAGACCTTTAATTAGTTTTGACAAAATTGAAATTTCAAAAATTTCTGAAGAAATTGGTGCTTATGAAACTTCAGTTTTACCTTATGAAGATTGTTGCAGTGTATTTTTACCAGATAATCCAGTTACTCATCCTAAACAAGAAAAATTAGTTAAAAATGAATCATTATTAGATAGAGAATCGCTAATAAATGATGCTATTTCTAATATTGAAATTATAGATATTAAAAATTAATTTATTAAAATAAGCTTGATAATTTTCAGGCTTATTTTTTTTAATAAACAATTCTCAAATTAAGAGAGTTGTAGAATATGTAGTTGTATATAAATTTATTGACATAATTTTATGTTATTGATAAAATTAATATGTCAAAGATTATAAGTGTTTAATAAATATTTCTTATTAAATTTGATGATAAAAAAAATTAAATAAAATAAAAGGAAACAAGTCTAAATGGTACATTTTGTATGGCTTTTAGTTGCTTGTGTTCTTTGCGTTGCCTTAGGTATAGGTTTAACCTATTTTTTAATGGCAAAAAGATTTAATCAATCAAAGAATAATGCAGCTAAAATATTAGAAAATGCCTACGCTGAGGCTAAAACAGCAAAAAAAGAAGCTATACTTGAAGCTAAAGAAGAAATTCATAATTTAAAAGAAAAATGTGATTCTGAAATAGCAGAAAGGTATAACGAAATTTCAAAATCAGAAAACAGATTGGCTTTAAAAGAAGAACTTTTAATTAAAAAAGAAGAAGGCATTGATAAAAAGGTTGAATCTCTTGATGTTGCTTTAAATCAAGTAAAAGAAAGAGAAACTGAACTTGAAAATGCTAAAAAGGAAATCGAACAAGCTTCTGAAAAAATGACTCAAGAACTTGAAAAAGTTTCTAACTTAACAAGAGATGAAGCTAAACAACAACTTATTGATAAATTTGTTGAAGAAGCTAAACATGATTGTGCAACAAAAATAAGACAAATGGAACAAGATGCTGAAGATAAAGCAGAAGCAAAAGCAAAAGAAATTGTAACTTTAGCAGTTCAAAAGTGTGCAACAAATATTACTTCAGAAATTACTGTTACTGTTGTTCCTTTACCAAATGATGAACTTAAAGGTAGAATCATCGGTCGTGAAGGAAGAAATATTAGAGCAATTGAAAATGCAACTGGTATTGACTTGATTATTGATGATACTCCTGAAGCTGTAGTATTATCAGGTTTTGACCCAGTAAGAAGGGAAGTAGCTCGTGTTGCTCTTGAAAAATTAATTATGGATGGTAGAATTCATCCAGCAAGAATTGAAGAAATTGTTGAAAAAGCTCAAAAAGATGTTGATTCAGCAATTAAAGAAGCTGGTGAAAATGCTGTTTATGAAGCAGGTATTATTGGTATCCATAACGAATTAATTAAAGTTCTTGGTAGATTAAAATACAGAACAAGTTATGGTCAAAATGCTTTAAAACATAGTTTAGAAGTATGTCATATTTCAGGATTACTTGCTGCTGAGTTAGGTGCTAATGTAAAAATTGCTAAGAGAGGCGGTTTGTTACACGATTTAGGTAAAGCTCTTGACCACGAACAAGAAGGCACTCACGTTTCTATTGGCGTGGAACTTGCTAAAAAATATAAAGAATCTCCAGAAGTTATTCATTGTATTCAAGCACACCATGGTGAAGTTGAATTTAATTCTCTTGAAGCTATCATTGTTCAAACTGCTGATGCTATTTCAAGTAGTAGACCAGGCGCAAGAAGAGAATTATTAGACGCATATATTAAAAGACTTGAAAATCTTGAAAATATTGCAAACGGCTTCAAAGGTGTTGAAAAATCATTTGCTATTCAAGCAGGTAGAGAAATTAGAATTATGGTTAAACCTGAAGAAGTTAATGATGAAACAATGGTTTTCTTAGCAAGAGATATTGCAAGAAAAATTGAAAATGAATTACAATATCCAGGTCAAATTAAAGTTAATGTTATTAGAGAAACTAGAGCAACAGATATTGCAAAATAATATAAAAAATAAAAAAGAATTAAGATAAAACTTAATTCTTTTTTTTGTAAACTTATTTAAATAAAAAATAAAATTTCTACTCAAATTCTACTCAAAAAAAAAGAAGATTGAAAAAACAACCTTCTTTGTTATACAATAAATAGAATATTTTTAAATTTTAAACTACAATATATTGTGTTTATGGCAGGGGAAGAGGGACTCGAACCCCCTTCCACAAGCCATATATGTCGCATAAATAAAGGACTTTTTTTTAAATTCTACTCAAATTCTACTCAATTTTTATCTATTTGTGAAAGTCCAACCACAAATTTATATTCTTCAAAACTAACAATTTTTAACCTTTTGCCAAAGGTAAAAAGTTTATATATCCAAGCAAAAAATTTATTTTTAAATCTTAAAGTTTTATCAATATTATCAGTTAAAGGAAGAAAAGCACCCGAATCACTTTTACCTAAATCAAAGATAACAAAATCACTATCATCAACCTGCATAAATATTGCAGGTTTTTTATTATAACCTAAAGCATATACTTTATCATTAAATACATTATATTTTTTATCATACATTAATACATATTGTTTTTTATTTTTCATTTACTTTTTACCTTTTAATATTTGTATTTCATTTTCAATATATTTTATTTCTTTATCTACAAGTTCTTTTTCTTCAGCTGTTAAATTATAGATTAAAAGAAATTGTTTTGTTTTGCGTAATTTCTTTTTAAAATATTGTAATTTACTTTTTTTTGTCAAAATTCTAACTCACTTTTAATTTCAGTCATTTCGACTTGAAATTCTTTTTGTTTTTGTTTCTCATAATGCATATTGCCATAGCAGTCAAAACGAATAATATTATCAAATCTTCTTAAGAAAGATTTATATATAGTTGGTTCAGTTTCTTGTTTATCTCTATATAGTTCACTTAATGAATAATTAGAAATAATATAAACTTGCTGATAACAAGCCCATTTAACACAACCTAAACCCCTAAGTTGTAAAGGGAAACGATCAAGCAATTTATTCATAAACTGAATTGACCATTGACAATTAAATTCATCTATAATTAAATTATCTTGTGCTTCATAAAATGTAAAAGCTGAATTATCAAAAGTTTGAACTGAAAAAGAATTTTCAAAACCAACTTTTTCATAAACATATGTAGATTTACCTACACCCGGGGGACCATAAACAAAAGTAACTTCAACATTTCGAATTTTCTTGCAAAACTCATCAAATCTATCTTGAGCTCTTAAAGTAGATAATTTATTAAACTCTCTCAAGTATAATGATGGGTGAGTTTTCTTTAAGTCATTATTACTTGCACCAGCTTCTAAAAGTTCTAAAAATTCTTTTATATCAGTTCTTTGCCTTTCTTCTGCAAATTCACCAAACTCATAAGGACCATCAATTCTAGTTTCAGGTTTAGTACAATATTGTCTTGCTTGAGTATTTGAACCCCTAACTTCTTCAAAATTAGCCACAGGAAAACGATTACACATTGTAGACCAGTGAAAAGGGTTTTTAAAAGTAATAAAAGCTTGTATATGAGTTAACTCACTATTACCACCTTTTTCGACTTGAAAAGCACAATATCTAAACTTATTAAGGTTAGCAATATAATTTTCAACTGCAGTAGCATTTTTGAAAAAAGGTCTTTCAACAACTTCAATTTCTTCAGTTTTAGCATTAAGATATTTAATATACTTAAATTCAAAAAACTCACTATTAAAACTATCTTTTAAATAATCTAAATTATATTTTTCTAAATTAAGTTTTAAACCACAATTTTCAATATCTTCAACTATTTCAAATTGATTTTCCCAAAAAGGGTTATTCCAGGTTAAGAGTATTCTTCTTAACATTTTATCCTTTTTGTTATCTTGTGTAAGTTCTAAAGTACCCATTTTTCCCCCAAATGTTACAATTGTTACAGCAAAGTTTAATTTGTAATTGTCAGTAAAATAAAGGCAATTAAGGTCATTGTTACAGTTGTTACGCAGTTAAGTGGTAATAACAACACTTAACTGTTCGCCTAGCGGCGAACCTAGTTGCCGTTATTTTTTGTTTTAGCCCATCAAGTTAGCTGTTTTGCTAGGTCTTTGCAAGTCACTTGTGCATAAATTTTTAATTAATGCACAAGTGATGGAAAAGTGTATAAATTTTCAATTAATACACTTTACACACAAAGACTGATTTTATGGACAACTTTTACAAGTTGACACACAAAATCACAAAACCTATTACTATTATTTTTACTCTTTTGAAGCTGGAGTAGTTGACAGGTCTTCAACGACTATTAAATCATTTTGACCTGGTGTTTCTTCTTCATCTTCAAAAACTTGTTTTGTCATACCATTACCACATTTTTCATATGTTGGTAATTCAACAAATACAGGAATCTTTTTATCTATTTGTCTAAAAGCTTTTTTATAATCTTTTAACAATGACCTACGAGTAAAGCCTAAAAAAGACCTAGCACCCTTTAATTGACTATTAGCAGACATTGTATTAAAAACACTAATAAACTCATTAAAAAGCTGTATTTTAATATCAGTTCTATACATTAACAAATCTCCAATATATTTTCACAATAAAAAGCATCTTCTTCATTAAATTCAGTTTCTTTTGATTTTAAAAAGTCTAAAGGCATATTTAAACCAAACACATCGCCGAACCTTTCAATATCTTCAATAGAAGAAATAGAAGGAAAGTGTTCAATTTTAAAGTCTTGTTTCTTTCTACCTTTTAAATGTAAATATCTAAAGAAATAACTATCATAATTTTCAAAAAGACATTTATTATTTTCAATAATATATTTTTTACAATTAGTAAGATTACCAGTTCTTAAAAAAGCTGATAAACTTTGCCAATCAGTCCACTCAATAATATGCCAAATATGACCAACAACATTACCACAAATATCAGTTTTATGTTCAAGTTTTTCAATATACATAAACTCATCTATAATTTCTCTATCTATCAATATACTATTTAATGTAGACACTGGATTGTTTATAATCTCATCAATTTTAACTCCAGCACCATCTTTTTCATTACCATAAATTGCTTGTGAATTAGAAGTTAAAGAACTTT
>JAFWWV010000019.1 GCA_017523305.1 Clostridia bacterium | reverse complement strand
CAAAAACAATTACATCTGCTTTTAATAAACTTTCGCGAAGAGAAGTCATGTCATCATTTTGAAAACATTTTCCTGTTTTTTCACAAGCATAACAACCAATACAATATCCAATTTTTTTATCTTTTAATCGTACATATTCAACATTGTGACCTGCTTCCTTTGCACCTTTTTCAAATTGTTTACACAATGCGTCAGAGTTACTGTTTACCCTTGGGCTAGAAGATATAATAAGAACATTTTTCATTTGTAAATTTTCCTTTTAAAAATTTTAATTTGAACTACCCATATTATTATTTTTTGTTAATCTTTCTTGATATTTTTTTAAAACCAAATCTAGCGAATTTTCAGCACTAAAATTTAAGTCGTTTGAAAGAGAAAGAAGGGAGTATAAAACATCGCCAAACTCTAATTCAAAATCTTTAGTCAAATTAAAATCTTCTGTTCCATATTTTGTTGCTTTTAAATACTCTTTTGCTAGTTCTCCCATTTCGCTTTGAATATCAAGTAAACGAGCGTAAGTTGGCATAGGTTTTAAATGAGCGTTTCTGTTTTCGTTAAAAACTTTTACTTTTTCTTGCATAAAAAACTCCTTATTAATCAATACTTACAAGGTCATATTCTCTTGAACCTAAACCTAATTTGTGTGCATGTTCAACAGTATGAATAGCATGCCTGCTTTTCATTCTTTCAATTAAAGATTTTTTTCCTGGGTCTGAAGAAGATATAATTTGGTCATAACAACATTGGTCTAAAGCTACTGGGTCAAGAGAAGCAAATATTCCAATATCTGCCATTTCAGGTTCTTTAGGGTGAGCGTTGCAGTCACAGTCAACCGATAATTTATTTGCTACATTAATGTAAGTAATGTTTTCGGGTTTTAAATAATTAATGACAGCGTCGCAAGCTTCAGCCATACACTCTAAAAAACCATCTTGATTTTTTGTAAAGCCCCACATTTCTTTTGTGTTTTTTGTTATGCCTACGGTATGAATCCAAGCCTTTCCTTCACGAGAAGCAATGCCTATACTCATATTTTTTAGTGCTCCACCAAAACCACCCATTTGATGTCCCTTGAAGTGTGAAAGAACTAACATTGACTTGTAGTTTGCTAAATTTTTTCCCACATAGTTTTTACCTTGTAAAAGACTTCCGTTTATTACAGGGATATCCATTTCGCCATCTTCATCCATAATATCGCAAGGGGCAATATCCATAAATCCGTGGTCTTTCATTGTTTGCCAATGATCTTTTGGATAATACCTTTTACCAGTATAAGCTGTGCAACACTCAACAATTGTTCCGTTAATTTTATTAACTAAAGGTTTAATAAGTTGTGGATTTAAAAAGTTGTGTCCACCAGGTTCGCCTGTAGAAATTTTAACAGCGACTTTATCTTGTAAGACACAATTTAACTTTTCATAAATTTTTAACAGTCCTTGGCTTGAAATATCTTTTGTAAAATAAACAACGGGTTTAGACATGTTTTTTTTCTCCTTAAAAAGTTTTTATATAAATATTGTAATTTACTATTATGTTTTTATCTTCGTCAGTATAGTTTTTCAATGTTTTTTGTGCATTTTCTTTTCCTACTTTTGAAAAGAAAGGTTGGTTAGATAAAGATTTAAAATCTTTTATATCAACTTCTTTTTTATAAGTTGAATATAATTCAAAATTATTTTTAAGTAGCGATTTATAACTAGCGTGGTTATCGTTATGAACTTTAGACATTACATATTTAAAACCATCTTTTTTTGTTTTTTCAAGTAAATGATTTACCATTGTTTTCATTAAGCCATTGCCTTGATAATCGCTATGAACAATATTAAAACCAATTTCTACAGTATTTTCTAAACTGCAGTCGCTAGGTAAATCAACTTTACCAATAAGTTTACCACATTTATAATCAAGTGAACTTACAGCACAGAGTTTTTCTTTGTCAAAAACACCAATGATAAAAAATCTTGGTTTTTCTATCATTGTTTTTACGCTTTCAAAATCATAGGGCATAGGTGTAAACCACTCTAGGTTTTGTAGGTGAGAATACATATTAATTATTAAATCACAAAACTGTTGTGTGTTTTCTTGAGTTAATTGTTTTATTTCCATAATTTTATCCTTGAATAAAATTTTAAAATAAAAATATAAAAAATCAAAATAAATAACAATAGTTTGTTTTGGGGCATAAAAAAAAGACAGGCGAATATCAAACCTGTCTCACTGTTGATTTGACTGTGAAGTTTTCAATTTAGTTTTTTTATAGCACTAAGGGCTATGTTGATAAAAACATGAAATTCAATCAGCCATACTAAAATCAACTCATAGATTTTTTATCATAAAGAAAGAAATGTGGTCAAATAAAAATTATAAAAATTTTCAGTTTGTGCAAAATAAACAAAAAATTATTTTTTCTTTTTAGGTTTTATAAAAGACCAAATAATAAGACCTAGTTGGGCAGGAATACCCGCAAAGAAAATAAGCCAAAGTTTGTATTGTAAAAACTGTAGAAAAATACTTAAAATTAAACTCCAAGTAAAAATTGATAAGATAACAAACTTATAAATATATTTACCCCAATAGTCATTAAAAGGAAGTAATACTAAACAAGAAATTGGTATTGCCCAAACAAAAGCTGTCCAGAAATATGTATTAAAAAACATTTTACCATATATAAAAGCGATGACAGCAACAAACCAAACAACCGAAACCATAAGCAAAATAGAACTTAATTTGTTTAATTTTTCTACGCGAGCATCTTTTGAAATATTTTCGGTTATATTTTCTTTTAATAAATATTCCAAAGGAACGTCATATATTTCACTTATTTTTTGTAGAGTTTCAATGGTAGGAGTTATTTCTGCATGCTCCCATCTTGAAATAGTATTATCAGAATATTTTAATTTTTCAGCTAAATCATTTTGTGTTAAATTATGTTTTTTTCTTAACATAATAAGGTTGTTTGCTATGATTTCTGCAATATTTTTCATAATAATCTCCTAAAAATATACTAACAAAAAACAAATTTAATAGCAAATAATTTGAAGAAAATGCAAATTTTAATTGTCGCTATTTTAAAGGAGTTTAGAAGCAATTCCCACCACGTGGGAATTATTTTTTTAAAATTCTCGAAAACTGAATTGAGGTCGGGAGTAATTTGGACCAAATTAACTTGTCAAATTTTACTTTAATTGTAAAATTAAGGGGTACACTTTAAAAAGGGGTAACATATGACAAATTTTACAGGACATAAAGGTTTAAATGAAATTCCAATTTTCTTTTCAACTGATGACAATTATTTGCCTTTTTTAGATGTTGCTTTAAGATCACTTATTAAAAACGCATCTAAAAACTATAAATACAGAATTGTAATTTTAAATACTGGTCTTGATAGAGAAAAAACAGATAAAATAAAAGCTTTAAGTGATGAGAACTTTATTATTAACTTTGTTAATATTTCTCATGCTGTTGATGATATTAAACACCAATTAAGAAATGTATATCATTTTGGTTTGGCTTCTTACTACAGACTTTTTATTGAAAGTTTATTTCCAGAATACGACAAAATTTTATATCTTGATTGTGACATTATTGTTCTTGGTGATATTTCAGAATTATATTTTACTGATTTAGAAGGCAACAATATTGCTGGTGTTCTTGAGTATAATATTTTACATTCACCAGTATTCAGTTTATATACAAAGGAAGCTGTTGGTGTAGATAGCAAATATTATATAAACTCTGGTATTATGCTTATGGATTTAGCTAAACTTAGAGAAGATAAAATTGAACAACAATTTATTGATTTAATTAACACATATAACTTTGATGTTATTGATCCAGACCAAGCATATATTAACTTTTTATGCAAAGGCAAAATTAAATATTTACCTTTTAGCTGGAATAGAACTGCTGTTCTTACAGAACAATGTGATTGTCCAAAAATTATTCACTATGCATTAGGTTTAAAACCTTGGCAAGATAGAAATGTTTTCTTAGGTATGCACTTTTGGGAATATGCAAAAGATTCTTCTTTCTATGATGAAATTGTTAATGTTACAAATTCTTTTGATACTTTAGCAAGACTTAAAAAGGAAAGGGCTGGTATTGATATTCAAATTCAAGGTTTAGAGTATGCTAAATCAAAAAATACATTTAATAAAGTTTTAAATAAAAGAGATTAAAACAAAAAGAACCTTTGTGAAAAAGGTTCTTTTTTATTTTTTTTTAAAATTTTATGTGTTTTTATTTTTAGTTAAAATTTAGCATAACAAAAAATATTAAAACTAAACATTTTTTAAAAAATATAAAATATTGACAAATTTTGTTAACATTATTAATCTATTTACAATAAATATAAAAAGTTAAAACTTTTATAAGGGGTACAAGATGACTAAAAAAGAGTTTCAATTAGATAAAATTGATGAAAACTTTAATATATCAAAATTTGCAAAACCAACAGAAGATATTTATGATGAAGAAAACAATAAAAAACTTTTAGAAGAATTTTTAAGTTTAGAAGAAAAAGTTGTAAAGGATGATGACTAATGTTTGTTAAAAGTGAAAATCCACAGTTATTCTTTTTTGTAGCGCAAGCTTATCAAAGGTTGTTTCCAAGAGAAAATATTTCTCCGTTTTTTACTACAAAACTAACTGATGAACAATTGTCAAAAATAACTTCAGTTGAAATTAATGCAAGTGCGTTTGCAGAGTGTAATATAAAAAGTTTAAATGGTATTGAAAAACTACCAAATTTACAAGAATTTATTTTACGTGGTCAGTCAGATACTCAAAATGTTGATGGTTTTAGAAGAGTTCAACAACAAGCAAAAAAAGGTATTTTTAATCATAGCCAATACAAAACCCCACAAGAATTTTTACAAGATAATTCAAGGTATTTTGTTGATAGTTACAACGCTTCACAAATTACAGATTTAAGTGCACTTCAAAAATGTTCTAATTTACAAAAAATTGATTTAGCAGAGCAGCACTCTTTGGGCGAAATTGATTTATCTTTTTGGCCTAACCTATTAGAACTTAATATGAAAAATTGTCGCCAACTTTATACTGTTAAAGGCTTAGATAAATTAAGGGCTGTTAAAAACCCAAGGGAATGTGTTCCTGGTTTTGATTCAAGTCAATTAACACTTAATTTTACTGGTTGTGATTTTTTAAGACATGTTGAAGGCTTTGACCAATTTGTAGATGCGTTTGTTGATGTTGGAGACCTTGAATATCCAATGCAATTACCAACAACAGCTTTTTGTAATTTATACCGTCAACATCCAGAGTCAATGCACAAGTTAATAATGGAGCAACCAGCAGGTGAAAGAGCAATTTTTTGGACTGAGTGTTGTGAAAATTTTAAATATATGTCAAGTTCAATGAAAATGAATATGGCAAAAAACAGGGCAGACAATATTATTCGAACAGTGTGTGCTGGTCAAGAAAAATCTCCAATGGGGCAGGTTGCTCAAGTTTATAGATGGATATGTGACAATGTTACATATGACCACGCAGGCTTAGAAAAAGCAAATAACGATACAAAAACAAAACCTGACCTTGAAGAAAAGAAAGACCCAATAAGATTAAACGATTATAGCCAAAATAGAATAAGAACATTGCACTCTGCTTTGTTTAGTAAAACTGCTGTTTGTGTTGGTGTAAGCAATTTATTTAACTTTTTAGTTTCTGACTTAGGATATTTAACTTCTAGAATTTTTTGTTCTTCAGAAAGTGCTGACGATCCAACAATGACAATAGCAAATCATCAAATGAGTGCAGTTTATGTTCAAGAAGATCCTTATTATTGTGATGTTACTTGGGATTTGGGAACTAATCAATCTCAATACTTTTGTTTAACAGGTCAAGAAGTTAGCAAAGACCATAACTTTACAATTTCGGAATATGGTGCAAATAAAAACCCACCATCATTACAAGAAATGTTAAAAAATGCAGGTTATTTGCAAACTCAACAACCAGCATCAACACCGTTTAGTCCTGGACCAGAACAATGTTAATAAAAAAAGCAGAAAAATTTTTCTGCTTTTTTTTGTTTAATTAAAAAAATTATTTTTTACCATTTACAACTTCGTCATAAATACCAGCAATGTAACCAAAACACTTTTCTTTATTATCTAACAAAGTCCAAACCTCTTCTT
>JAFWWV010000146.1 GCA_017523305.1 Clostridia bacterium | reverse complement strand
ATAATCATAATGTCTGTGCTATTAAAGTCGTAATCAATAAAGGCGTCTTTACCTGCTTTACAACCCATAGCCAAATATCCTTTTATAAGCGAAGGTGTTTCACTTTTTGCCTTTATAGCGTCAACTTCTTCAGGTTTTAAAACGTTAAGTGGGGCACAAGGATTTTTTGCTTCACACATAATATCATCACTTGCTAAGTTATTGTAATATATTTTTGAAAAAGCATTGTTGTAATCAGCAGGGTTTACACCGTGAAAACTTGCTGTACCAAAAAGGTATCTAACATTATTTATTCTAGAGTAGTCCATAATACCACTCCATAGTAATTTTAAAACAGTGCCTTGCCTGTAGTCTTTATGAACAACAGCTCTGCCTAACTCTAAAATGTTTTCAGAACAATTTTTTAATTTAGTAATATCAAATTCGCATTCACAAATAAACTCATTTTTATTGACCAAATGTTTGTTGGTCATAAGTCTATATGTTCCTACAATTTTATTTGTTTCAATATCTTTTACAATTAAATGATCGCAAAAGTCGTCGTATTCGCTAGCGTCTAAACCACCTGCGCTTTTAGAAGAATCATAATCTAAAATAAGTTCGTCATATCTTAGTTTTTGTAGTTCTTCAATTTCATCTTTATCTGCAAGACCTAACACAAATTTTAAATTAGGGTCGTTTGCTATTTTTGTTGTACTTTCTAGTTTTTTCACTTGTAATCTCCAAATATTTATTTTTTTAAAATAAAAATTTTTTCAACAGAATATATTATAATACCTTTTACAAAAAAAACTCAAACAAAAAAGCACTTTATTTTTTTAAAACTAAAAATATATAAAAAAACAACTTGCCTTGCGACAAGTTGTTTAAAATTTATTGATTTAATATAAATATTATATCATACATTTAGTAAAAAGTCAATAGTGAATTTTTTATAAACTAAGGTTTAAAAAAAATTATTCTTTAAAAATATTTAAGTTGTGTAAAAGTTTAATATTTTCATTTTTTAAACTTTCAAGCTTTTCTACTATTTTTTTATTAGTAATTTTTTGAATAGATAAAGTGTAATTATTTATTAAAGTTTGCAAAAAAAGTTTATTTGTTTTAATAACATTCTTTACCCCTACTTCATAATTAAGCCAAAAAGCTGTTAGTGGAGAAGCTTGCGAGTTTAAATAAAAAGGCAACCCTTTTTGGCTAATAATAATGTCTGCTAAAATATGACTGTTTTTTAAATTTGTTTCTGCAAAAACTTTAAGTAAACTAGATAGTTTTTTATTTTTTTGTTTTAGTGACAAACTTTGATAGTTAAATAATAAAAAAGCAGAAAACTCTGATTGGCAACTACAATATAAGTTTTGCAAGATACCAAGCAAATATTTTCCACTTTTATTTGTTTTTAAGTTAGTCTTATTTATTGTGTTACTCATTTTCATTAATATATGAATTCAGTTTAAATTTAATTACAAAATAATTTAATAAAAAAAAGATGTTTACAAATTTATCATAAACATCTTTTTTATTTTTTAATATTTGTTTTAAATAAGTATTAGTTAAATTTTTTAAGAACCATACTTACTTTGTTCATTTCTACTTTACCAGCATAGTTTGCTTTAAAGAATTTCATAATAGCAGGTATAGATTTATCTTCTTGTTTTGAAATAATATCATAAATTTCATCTTCGCTAAGCATTTGTGGTAGGTATTGTGAAATAACTTCTTTTTGTTTTTCAACTTCTTGAGCTTGTTCAAGTTTACCTGCTTGTTTGTAACCATCTGCTTCGTCAGTAAGTTCTTTTAATGTTTTTTGCAAAATAGCAACCATATCAACGTCAGTTAATTCTTCATTTTTTTCTCTTTTTTTAACTGTTTCAATCATTGCTTTTGTCATAACAATTGAATAGATGTTTCTTGCTGTTTGGTTCTTTTCTTTTAATGCAACCATATTTGCTTTTTTAATATCGTCTAAAATCATGTTTTTTTACTCCTTTAATTCACTAATATTTTGAGCAAATTAATTAAAAATGTCAAATATTTTTAATTAGTGCAAAAGGTACTAAAAAATGGGCAAAAATTGACTTTTTAAGTTGTTTTTGTTAAAATTGACGCAATACAATTAAAAAAGGATTTTTAAAAATGGCAAAAAAAGAATCAAAGAAAACAGAAACTTTATCACAAAAAGTTAAAAGAACTATTAAAAGTATTAAAGAATCAATGGTAACACCAACATCTTTTACAGAAGTTTTTAATCCACAAGCAGAAAACGAAACTACTTTTATTTTACAACCTGGTACACATGTTACTAGAGATATTTTTGTAAAAGCTTGGCAAACAGTAAACTCTAAATATGCAAGAGTTTCAAAACTTGATGGAAAGAGAACAAACGATTTAGCAAGATTTGGTAAGGGTTTAGAACTTGTTGCTGATTTTATAAGCGATGCATATCCACTACCAAAAGGCGAAGTTATGATGTCTGTTCAAGCACATGATATTTTCTTAACAGGCAAAGATTATAGTCTTCAAATTAATTTTAACAAAAACGACATCTCAGTTTCTCCAGTAGAATCATCAATAGTTGAAATGGCAGCATCAAAAAACTTTAACAGATTTGGCGAAATTGTAGAAGCTCAATATTCATTACAAGCTTTAGATGGAAGCAATAAAGACTTACCTGGTTTTGTTGGTTTTAGAGCTATAGAAGTTAACTATGGTTTAGAAAGAACTGATAACGGAACTCAAGCAAAATTTGTTTGTGATGAAACAGTTTTTGATAGCGAATTAAATGCTGTTGCTACTTACACTCCTGTTAAATCAAATCCAACAACTTCTAATGTTGAAAGTTTATTAGCAAAAAGTGGTGTAGATGAAAATTTCTCTAACGCTTGCGACCAAAAATGTTTTGAACTTATGCAAAAAGTAGACCAAGCAACTGTTACTCAAGCTGCAAACCAATTAGGTTTAGTTGCAACAACAGAAACAGTTCAATAATAAATAATAAAAAAAATAAAAAGGTATGAATTATTTTTAATTCATATCTTTTTTTATTTATTTCGTTTAGTATTTAGATAATGTTAATATGTTTGACTTAAAAACTGTAAAATTGTAAAATTTTAATATAAAATTTATTAAATTTTAAACGCTAATTAAACATACTAAATTTATAAAAATAAAAGGTAAGAAGTATGAAAAATTTTAAAAGCATATTATTTTTATTATTATTTGTTTTGGTTTGTCCTTTTATAACCTTTGGTTGTGGCGAAGTGGGTTTTGATGATGTTCCATATTCATCATCTTCTTTAACAGGTGAAGAAATTGTTTCAAAAGTTAACGAAGCAAGAACTCGAATAATTACCACTTTTGCGTTAAGAACAAAAATTGAAACTGTTAACATTTATCAATTTACTGAAACTTCTAACCAAGATATTTTAAATAAAAAAGTTAAAGATGTTATTACAACAACAATTGGTAATGATAAGACTAACCCTGCTGTAAGCACAGTTGAATTTACCAGATATGTTAACGATAAAAAAACTCCAGTTTTTAGAGAAGTAAAAACTTATGTAAAAGAAGCTATTTCATCTAGTGAGTATGCTTGTTTTTGCTATACTTTAACTGAAAATTATGATGGAGAAGGCAACAAAATTTCAACAAAAGATAGATCAACTTACGACAGTGGTTATTATAGTTTTGAAAAATTATTTGATGACGTTATGGTTGTTTCTCAAGTAGGCGAAGTTGATAAAGTTTATTCAAAAAGTTTTGAAGGAACTAGTTACTACAAACTTGATAGTGTTTTAGATGGTAGAGAAGTTGCTAGTGATAGATTTATTGAAAATATAAGCATTTTAACAAATCCAAGTTTATTTACAACTATCGACCCAGATGTTGATGCTTTAACTGATTTTACTTATGAATATGGTATTAATGGTTCTCAATATCTTACTAGTGCAAAATTAAGTTATTCTTTACAAAATGTTGATAGAGAAAAATATTTAACTGTTACTTCAACAAGCAAAGTTAAAAAGTATGGCGATAAAGTTTCTGCATTAAAAGAACCAGAAGATATTGATGACTTTACTGCTGAAACATTTATGACAAAAATGAACAAAAATCAATCATACATTGTTTACACAAATTCACTTGCAAATGATTATATTAAAACAACAGTTGCAAAATTAGGTTCAACAACTCCTGATTATGCAGTAAAAGTAGAAACTCACCAAGAAGGTTCTGCTACTACAGAAAATTATTATTACTACAAGTATGATGACCAACTTTCAAGTAAATATCAATGTTATTTATTAGATAAAAACGAAATGACTTTTAAAAAGGAAGAAAAAGTTTTAGATTTAATTGGTTTTGATTTTAGCGTTCCATTTACTTCAAAAAATTTAAATGTTTATCAATATGGTAGTGGTTTATCATATATTGAAATAACTATGGAAAATAATGAAGTAGGAAAAATTACAACAACAAAAAATGAACAACCTGTAACTTTATTTGTTAATAGTTATGGCGAAGATATTTCATCTTTAGGTTTACTTACTCTTGAAGGAAGGGTAGAAGTACCAGCCGAAGCAGTTTAAAAGGAAAACAATATAAAATGGACTTAGTTATTTTAGCAGCAGGTATGGGCAGTAGGTTTGGTGGTTTAAAACAAATTGAGCCTATTGATAAAGACGGAAATTTTATTATTGACTACACAATATACGATGCTATTAAAGTAGGTTTTGATAAAATAATTTTTATAATTAAAAGAGAAAATTATTACACTTTTAGAGAAACTATTGGTAAGCGCATTGAAAAGAAAATAAAAGTAGAATATGCTTTTCAAGATTTAAATGCATACTTACCTAGCAGTTTACAAAATTTTTGTAGGCAAAAACCTTGGGGAACAGCACACGCAGTATTGTGTGCAAAAAACAAAATAGAAAACGACTTTGCTATGGTTAATGCAGATGATTATTATGGCAGAGAATCTTTAAGAAAAATGTATAACTTTTTAAAGACAAATATAAACAAAAATAATTTAGTAATGGTAGGCTACAAAACAGTAAACACGCTAACAGAAAATGGTGCTGTTAAACGTGGGGTTTGTAAAATTATTGATGGCAATTTAAAAGGTTTAGTTGAAAGTTCAATACAAGAAGTTGATGGTAAAATTATTCAAAATCCAGTTGGAACTGAAGATAAGTATGTTATAGAGCCAAACACTTTAGTTTCAATGAATTTGTTTGGTTTTAACAAAAATATATTTGACTTCTTGCAAAAAGGGTTTGAAGAGTTTATAATGTCAAATAGTAAGGACTTATCAACTTGCGAGTATTTTATACCAACAATACTATCTAAGTATGTTGAAAACAATTTAGGTGATATTAAAGTTTTAAGTACAGACGATAAGTGGTATGGTCTTACTTACAAACAAGATTTCGAAAATGTTTGTAACGGCATAGATGAAATGGTTAAGGCTGGTCTTTATCCAAAACATTTATGGTATTAAAAAAAGGGGTAAAAAAATTATGGCAAAAGATAAAACATTAGTTATTCTTGCTGCAGGTATGGGTAGCAGATTTGGTGGATTGAAACAAATTCAACCAATTGATAAACAAGGCAACTTTATTCTTGACTATTCAATCTACGATGCAAAAGAAGCAGGTTTTAACAAAGTTGTTTTTATTATTAAAGAAGAACATCAAGAACTTTTTAGTGAAACAGTAGGTAATCGTGTTTCAGAACATATTCAAGTTGATTATGCTTATCAAAAGTTAGATCAATTTGTTCCTTTTGTTCCAGATGGCAGAACAAAACCTTGGGGAACAGCTCACGCAGTTTTATGTGCAAAAGATAAAGTTCAAGGCGATTTTGCAATTGTTAATGCTGATGACCTTTATGGTAAAGATGCTTTCCAAACAGCAGCAAACTTTATTGAAAATAACGACAGAACAAATACATATGGTTTGATTGGTTATCAAGTAGGTAATACCTTAACAGAAAATGGCGCTGTTAAACGTGGTGTTTGTGAAGTGGAAGATGGCGTTTTAACTGGTATGGTTGAAAGTAGTGTACAAGCTGTAGGAGATACAATTGTATGTAAACCTTTATCTGGCGAAAAACCTTTTGAAGTTACACCTGATCACCCAGTTTCAATGAATATGATTTGTATGCACTCAGATTTCTTCCCATATCTTGAAAATCATTTTACAAACGAATTTATTCCAAGCAATGCTGCAGACCTTGCAAAAGGTAAAGATTCAAAATGCGAATGTTTAATTCAAGATGTTTTAATGGCTCAAGCTAAAGAAGGACAAGCAACTATTGAAGTTGATCCTACTGTTGCTGAATGGCACGGTGTTACTTTTAAAGAAGACTTACCAAGTGTTGTTTCTTATGTTGAAGATGCTGCTGCACAAGGGGATTATCCAACTCCACTTTGGCCTAATCCAACAGAAACTATGGTAAAATAATTAAAAATACTTGCTTTAATTTAATAAATATTTAAAAATAAAAAGGTAGACAGAAATGTTTACCTTTTTTGTTATAAAAAAATTATATTTTAAAATTACTTAATATAAATACATATCGGGGAGAATATGACAGAATTTATTGAAAATATATTTTCATCAATTTTTGGTAATAATGTTATTTTAGCTACAATATTAATTGCTATTATACCTATTATTGAGTTAAAAGGTGCAATTCCATTTTCAATGTCGCCAGAAATATGGGGAAGTTTTGCTTTGCCTTATTGGGAAGCTTTTATTTATGGTTTGATAGGTAGTAGTTTAATTGTTCCTATTTTAGCACTATTATATGTTCCAATTATAAATTGGCTAAAAAAGACAAAATTATTTAAAACTCTTGCTGAAAAATTAGAAAACAGAGTTAACTCTAAAAAACAAAATATTGAAACTAAAGCAGAAGAAATAACTGACGAAAAATCAAATAAAAAACAAAACAAAAAAAGAGTATATGACAAAAAATTCTTTTTAAAATTATTTGGTGTATTTGCATTTGTTGCTATTCCTTTACCACTAACTGGAGTTTGGACAGGTACTTGTATTGCAGTAGCACTTGGCCTTGGTTTTTGGTGGACTTGCCTTAGTGTTATTACTGGTAATGTTGTAGCTGGACTTTTAATTACACTTGCTTCAACTTTATTTGGTGACGCAACAATGGTTTTTGTTTATATTTTATTGGGTGTAATTTTAATTGCTTTACTGTTTACAATAATTAAAAAACTTATTAGTAAACACAAATTAAAAAAACAAAAAGTTACAGAAGAAAAAATTGAAGAATCTGTAACAAAAAACATAGAACAAGAATAAAAAATAAAAATAATAATAAACAATATTTACAAAAAAATAAAAGTTATATAAATATTACTTGCTAAAATGTGTATTTATATGTTAATATATGTGTACACTAAAATTGCAGGTATGTGCATTAAAAGGAAAAAAGATAAATCATGTTTAATTTCTTTAAGAGATTTTGCGATGTAACAATATCTTTGATAGCTCTAATTGTGCTATCTCCTTTATTATTGATTTTATCAATTTTAACTTTAATTTTTAATGGCGCTCCTGTTATATTTAAACAACCAAGACCAGGTAAAGACGGCAAAATTTTTATGCTTTATAAATTTAGAAGTATGTCAAATAAAAAAGATGCTAACGGAAATTTATTACCTGACTCAAAACGTATTACTAAATTTGGCAAATTTATAAGAAAAACTAGTTTAGACGAATTACCACAACTTGTTAACATTATTAAAGGAGATATGAGTATTGTTGGTCCAAGACCAAGACTTGTTAAAGACGTTATATTCTATAGTCCTAATGTTAGAAGTTTAAAAGTAAGACCAGGTATCACAGGTCTTTCACAAGTAAATGGTAGAAACAACAATACTTGGGAAAGTAACTTTATTTATGATGCTTTATATGTACAAAAAAAATCTTTAGGTTTAGATACAAAAATTTTCTTTAAAACATTTGAAGTTGTTTTAAAACAAACAGGTGCTAACTCAGGTGAAACAGATATTCAAGATTATTACTATGGCGATTATTTGTTAAGAGTGGGCAAAATTACTCAAGAAGAGTACAACGAAAAAATGCAAAAAGCAAAAAGAATTTGTGAAGAGTTTGTTGCTTCTAAGAAGTTTAGAAAACACTTCTCAATGAAAGGTCAAGAAGTTGAAGATTTTGACTTTGAACATAAATTAATTGATTAATACTAAAAACAGGCAAAAACATGCCTGTTTTTATTTTTTTATTTTTTATTTTTAATAAATAAAATAAATTTGTAATATTTTTATTATTAAGTTTCAAAATTAAAAAAAAGATATTATAATTTGTAAAAGGAAAGTTTTTATATATGAATTTTTTTAGTGTTTTTGCTATTGGCATAGGTTTATCTATGGACGCTTTTGCTGTTTCTGTTTGCAAAGGTTTAGGTATGAAAAAGATAAATGTTTTACATTTAATATTAATTGCTTTTTTCTTTGCTCTTTTTCAGTTTGCTATGCCTGTAATTGGTTATTATTTATGTGTACAATTTGAAAGTTATATTGTTTCTTTTGACCATTGGATTGCTTTTGTATTACTTGGTTTTATAGGTGCAAAAATGATTTTTGAAGCTTGCAAAAAAGATGATGAAACATTAACAGTTAAAAAAGCAGAAGAAGTTAATGAAAAACAAATTAAAAAAGATTGCAAAAAGTTAAATACTCCTGAAAAAATAAACATTAAAGAATTGTTAGTTTTATCAGTTGCAACAAGTATTGATGCTTTAGCCGTAGGTATAACATTTGCTTTTTTTGATTTTAATATTTTTGGTGCTGGGGCAATTATTGGCATAACAACTTTTGTTTTATGTTCTATTGGTGTTTTAATTGGTAATTTTTTTGGTGCAAAATTTAAAAAGCCAGCAGAAATTACTGGTGGTGTAATTTTAATATTAATGGGTGTTAAAATATTATTAGAACACTTAGGAGTTTTAGTTTTCTAATAATTAAAATAAAAAAGCATTTAGTTTAATTTGATTTTAATTAAACAATTTAGTATTATTTTTATGAAAACAATTTAACAAAATAAAAAGGTGAAGTTTTTTTATGAAAATTACAATTTTAGGTACAGGCTGTATTTGGACAAAAAGAGCTTGTGCAAGTTATTTAATTAATGATGATGTTATTGTCGATCCAGGTTCAGGAACATTAAAGCAATTGCTTAAAAGTTCAAACAAATTGCTTCATCACGAAAAAATTGAAAAGATTAAACTTATTCTTATTTCTCACTACCATTTAGATCATTATTTTGATGTGGCTCATTTAATGTGGAAGATTGCTTCAGAAAAAAATCCAAATTCTTCAGCAACAATTATTTGCCCACCAGGTGGTGAAGAAAGAATTAAATTATTATGTCAACTTGGTATGAGTACAGACACCTACAACAAACTTAATTTTGAAAAATATATTAAATTTGTTGATGCTTCAACTATGGGTAAGTTTAAATATAATAATTTTGAAATAACTTCATATAAAATGGATCACGGTTCAACAGAGTGTTATGGTTATTTAATTAAAGAAAAAGATGGCAAAACCGTTGCTTTTACTGGAGATACAAATTACTGCGAAAATATGCAAAAAATGATTGATAAAAGTGATGTTGCTTTTGTTGATATGGCTGGTACAGATATTTCAAACAAACACTTTAATATTATTGATGGTATTAAAATGATGCGTAGTTACAAAGGCAAATGCAATATTGTTCCTTGCCACTTAACTAGTCAAGCACTTGATTATTGTGTAGGTAGAATAACTCCACCAAAAGATTTAATGGTTTTAGATACTTCACTTGATGTTCCTTATGATTTTGAACTTAAAAAAGAAAAAGAAGAATTTGAAGAACCTAAAAACTTTAAGTTTGCTACTGATAAGTTTGATAGAATTGAAGGTGATATTATTGACTTAAAACTTTCTCAAACAACAAAGGCAAGTGCAAGTCATAGATTTCCAAGTTATATTTTTGATGTTTGTTTACATGGTAACGGAACTGTTGTTGGAACAATTAACTTTAGTGTAGTTCCTAAAAACATAGATGGCCATAACGACAATGTTTTATTTTCTTTACAAGAAGATTACGATTTAAAATCAGTAAAATATGAATGTTGTCAACTCGTAAAACAAGTTGCAAAACATCACGGTTCAAACGTATTGTACTTAACATCTTCTCCTAAAGATTTAAAAACAAGAAGAGTTTTTGAAAGTTTAGGTGCTTACTTAAAGGAAATTAAAACTTATACTTATTATGATGAAAGCAAAAAACGCAAAACAAGAGAAGTTTGTATTTGGGTTTGGGAACTTGAAAAATAATAAAAAAACAGCGTAAAAAAATACGCTGTTTTTTATAAACTAAAATTGTTAAAAATTTTAAAATTATACTTAACAATACAAAAATAAAATATCACAAAAAAAAGTTCTTTTATTTTATAAACATTTGTGATAAAATACTCAAGTTTAATTTAATTGTAAAAATATATAAACCATTTAAAAAGGAAGAGAAAGAAGAAAATGGAAAACACAAAAGTAAGGAACATTGCTATTATTGCTCACGTTGACCACGGTAAAACAAGTTTGGTTAACGAACTTTTAAAGCAAGGTGGCGCTTATAGACAAAACCAAGAAGTAGAAGATAGAGTAATGGACTCTAATGCTATTGAAAGAGAAAGGGGCATTACAATTTTAAGTAAAAATGCTTCTTTTATGTATAACGATATTAAAGTTAACGTTGTTGATACCCCAGGTCACGCTGATTTTGGTGGCGAAGTAGAAAGGGTTCTTAAAATGGTTGATGGCGTTTTACTTGTAGTTGATTCATACGAAGGTCCAATGCCACAAACAAGATTTGTTTTAGAAAAAGCATTAGAGCTTAATCACAAAGTTATTATCGTTATTAATAAAATTGATCGTAAAGATGCAAGACTTAGTGAAGTTGCTGATGAAGTATTAGAACTTTTACTTGATTTAAATGCTAATGATGAACAACTTGATAGCCCTGTTGTTTATGCTTCTGCAAGATTTGGTACTGCAACCCTTGACCCAAATGAAGAAGGCAAAGATATGACACCACTTTTTGAAAAAATTATTTCACATATTCCTTGCCCAAAAGGTGATGAAGAAAAACCTTTTAAAATGTTAGTAAGTTCAACAGAACAGAACGACTTTTTAGGTAAACTTGCTGTTGGTAAAATTGAACAAGGTTCACTTAAAATTAACCAAAACCTTGTTATTACAAATTACCACGACAAATCAAAAAATGTTCCTTTTAAAGTTCAAAATATGTTTGAGTTTGTTGGTCTTAAACGTTTGCCTGTTCAAGAAGCAAAAGTAGGCGATATTGTTTGTATTGCTGGTGCTGATAATATTACAATTGGCGATACTTTAAGCGATAAAGATAATGTTGAAACTCTTCCTTTTGTAAAAATTAGCGAACCTAGTGTTGAAATGAGTTTTATGGTTAATAACAGTCCTTTTGCTGGTAAAGAAGGAAAATTCTGCACAAGTAGACAATTAAGAGAAAGATTGCTTAAAGAAGCTGTTAAAGACCTTAGTTTAAAAGTATACGATACTGACAACGCAGATACATTTAGAGTTCTTGGTCGTGGTGAAATGCACTTATCAATTCTTATGGAAAATTTAAGAAGAGATGGTTATGAATTTCAAGTAAGTATGCCAAGAGTTTTATATAAAGAAATTGATGGTAAAAAATATGAACCTATTGAAAGACTGGTAGTTGATTTGCCCGACGATAAAGCTGGTAATGTTATTAGCGTATTGGGGGCTAGAAAAGGTGAACTTGTAAATATGTCTAGCCATAATGGTAGAACAAGACTTGAATACTTAATTCCTGCAAGGGGATTGTTTGGCTATAAAGGTCAATTTATGACTGATACAAACGGTGAAGGTATTATGAGCAGTGTTTTCCACGAATACCAAGAGTTTAAAGGCAACCTTTCAAGAAGAAACTATGGTATGCTTGTTGCTTTTGAAACTGGCGAAGCTGTTCAATATGGATTATTCTATTCACAACAACACGGCAAACTTTTCATCAGTCCTGGCGAAAAAGTTTATGGCGGTATGATTGTAGGTACAAACCCAAGAGTAGACGACATTGTTGTTAATGTTTGCAAAACAAAACACTTGACAAATACACGTTCAAGTTCAAGTGATGATGCTTTAAGATTAGAACCTGTTCAAAAACCAAGTTTAGAGCAATACCTTGATATGCTTGATGAAGACGAATTGCTTGAAATTACTCCAGCGACAATTAGAATGCGTAAGAAAACTCTAGACCATACAATTCGTGGTAGAGAAGATTTTAGACGCAAAAAACAACAATAAGTATAAAAAAAGAAATAAGATAAAAAATTTCTTATTTCTTTTTTTTGTTTAAATTTCTTTGTTTTCTTCTTTTTCTTTTTCAACGTTATCAATAAATAATTCTTTAATAGTATTGAAGTTACCATATAAAGTAATTATATCTTTTTCACTAAAAACTTCATCTCTTGCAACATTGTTTATAATTTTATTTCCCCTTGATATTGCTAAAACAGATAATCCATAATTTTGTTTTATTTTTATATTTTCAAGTGTTTTATCTTTAAATTCATTTGGTATATCAATTAAAGTTAATTCAACAATAGAATTTAAACCATAGTCGTCAATAACTTTTAAAAAGTTTTTTGTTTTACTTTTGCTTAATTTGTGGGCAAGTTTAAATATTAAAGAGTCAAAAGCATTTTTAACAAATTTAATTTTTGATAATAAAATTACAACAAATAAAACGGCAAGTAAAATACCAAAAGTTATCCAAATTCCACTATCATATTGACTGCCTAAACTAAGCACTATTGAAACAAAAGCAGAAACTAAAGTAGCAGAAAAAGCATAACCAAAAATCATAGCTGTAATTGCTAATTTTCTACGTGCAGGTGTTGTTACAAAAATTTCAGTTTCTTTTGTAGTAAAACCACAAGTAGTTAAAAGTGAAACTACTTGTAATCTTGCTTTTGCTTCAGGTAAACCTGTTAACCTAAAGAGAACGGTAAAAATTTCTGTAATAAGCATAAAAGCTATAATAACAATGAAAAATAAAACAATTGCACCAGTCATAAAATTAACCCTTTTTATTTTATAATACACATTTAATTTATTTAAAGCAATTAAATAAAAGCACTTGCAAATAAAATGATTTACTTTTGTTAGTAATAATGCTAAAATACCTGTGTCAAAATATACATACTTTTAAGGGGGAATATATGAATTATTCATCAGAAGTTGACAATATGTGCGTTGTAAAAAAAGGCGCAAATCATGGCCCTGCTCCTATTCCAGAAGAAGCAAAATGGGTTAAAGTAAAAGAAATTAAAGATATTTCAGGTTTAACACACGGTGTTGGCTGGTGTGCACCACAACAAGGTGCTTGCAAACTTACTCTTAATATCAAAGATGGTATTATTGAAGAAGCTCTTGTTGAAACACTTGGTTGCTCAGGTATGACTCACTCAGCTGCTATGGCTAGTGAAATTTTAGTAGGAAAAACTATTTTAGAAGCACTTAATACTGACCTTGTTTGTGATGCTATTAATACTGCTATGAGAGAACTTTTCTTACAAATTGTTTATGGTAGAAGCCAATCAGCTTTCTCAGAAGACGGCTTACCAATTGGTGCTGGTCTTGAAGATCTTGGTAAAGGTCACAGAAGCCAAGTAGGTACTTGCTATAGTACAAAACTTAAAGGACCAAGATACCTTGAACTTTCAGAAGGTTATATTACAAAAATTGGTCTTGATAAAAATAACGAAATTATTGGTTACGAATTTGTTAACCTTGGCAAAATGATGGAAAACATCAAAAAAGGTATCGAACCTCTTGAAGCAATACAAAAGGCAAGTGGTAAATATGGCAGAATGGAAGATGCTGTAAAAACCATTGACCCAAGGGAAGAATAATTTAGGGTGTTAAGGAGGAATAGATATTATGTTATTTGAAAGTTATGATAGAAGAATTAATCAAATTAATAAATGCTTAAACGACAATGGTATTAAAGATTTAGACGAAGCAAAAAAACTTTGTGATGATCTTGGTGTTGACGTTGCAAGTATTGTTAAAGGTGTTCAACCTATTTGTTTTGAAAATGCATGTTGGGCTTATACAGTAGGCGCAGCTATTGCAATTAAAAAAGGTGTTAAACAAGCTAGTGAAATTTCAAAATGCATTGGCGAAGGTTTACAATCTTTCTGTATTCCTGGTTCAGTTGCTGATGACCGTAAAGTAGGTTTAGGCCATGGTAACTTAGGTAATATGTTACTTAGTGAAGAAACTGAATGTTTTGCATTCCTTGCAGGTCACGAATCTTTTGCTGCTGCAGAAGGTGCTATTGGTATTGCAAAAAATGCTAACAAAGTAAGAAAAAAACCTTTAAGAGTTATTCTTAACGGTCTTGGTAAAGATGCTGCACAAATTATTGCAAGAATTAATGGTTTTACTTACGTTCAAACAGAATTTGACTTTGCAACTGGTAAAGTAAATGTTGTTAACGAAACCCCTTATTCAACTGGTGAAAGGTCAAAAGTAAGATGCTATGGTTCAAACGATGTTAGAGAAGGCGTTGCAATTATGCATCTTGAAAATGTTGATATTTCTATTACAGGTAACTCAACAAACCCAACACGTTTCCAACATCCAGTTGCTGGAACTTATAAAAAAGAAAGACTTGAACAAGGCAAAAAATATTTCTCAGTAGCAAGCGGTGGTGGTACAGGTAGAACACTTCACCCAGATAATATGGCTGCTGGTCCTGCTTCATATGGTATGACTGATACTATGGGTAGAATGCATAGTGATGCACAATTTGCTGGTTCATCATCAGTTCCTGCTCACGTAGAAATGATGGGTCTTATTGGTATGGGTAACAACCCAATGGTTGGTGCAACAGTTTCAGTTTCAGTTGCT
>JAFWWV010000145.1 GCA_017523305.1 Clostridia bacterium | reverse complement strand
GGTGTTGCTAAATCTTATGAGAAATTTAAGGCTGACAATGTTTAGGAGTAAATATGTGTTGGTTGTTTAAAAGAAAAATGATAGTAAGTGTTGAGATATACGAAGAAATTGATGGTTTAGACGAAGATGATAAGTTTGTAAATCTTGCTGTAGGCGATATGATGGACGGATTTGATGGTATGGTAATGGCAGATTTATATAATTCAGATAATAGTGCTAAAACAATATTTCTTGTTGTCTATGATGATGGGACTTCTGAACTAATTGAAACAGAAAACGGATCTTCACATTATTATCGCTATATGAGAATGGTAAAATAAAATTGCATTAAATAAGCCGAGAGTTTTTACTCCCGGCTTGTTTTATTTGTTTATGATATAAAGTTTATCTGCAACTTTAATGGCTCTATAAGTGATACCGTTTATAGTATGGTTCACATATTCTGGTTTACCATCTGCATTTGCTCTTAATATCATATGTTGTTTATCTTCTTCAACTTGATTTATGTTTATATCAATTATGTTTTCTAATCTTGTAACTTCAATAACATCTAGCCCTTTGGCTATTAAGTAAGCACTAAATTCCCATAATTTCTCAAACATACCATTTGAGTCAAGTATAAAGCTAAAATCGTTTTCAGGGCAGTATCCTGTAATTCTGTAATAATTGTTATTCATATTTTTTACTCCTTTTTTATGCTACCATTGCTTTTAATTTTCTTTTTGCATAAGGTAGCCATTTTTTATTTATAAAATTTGATACTTCTTCTTGTGGTTTTGAATTATGTTCAGCATAGCATTGAAGTATTTTATTGTTTTTTAGAGAATATTCTAATGTTACAAATGGATTGTTTTGATTGTTTTTATCTCTAACAAAGAAGATTAAACTTTCTTCTCTTGCGAATTTTTGGTCGTAATTCATTCGTCCAACGCAGTGATGTAATATTTCACCTTCTTTAATTAGTTCTGCTGGACTTTTTGCAATAATTACAACAAAATCTTCGTTCATAATTCTTTGCATTGAAAGATATTTATTAGCAACTTTTTCAAATTGATTATAAAGTTCTTTTCTTTCTTGTTCGTCTTGTAATGCTTTTTGTGTATGATATTGGTCAATTCTAATATCGTGCCATCTTTTGAAATCTTTAGGGTATTTATTTTTGTCTATTGTCATATCTAAATTAAGTTTCAAACAAGCATCTAAATAGTCTGCATAAACACTACAAGTTGTTTCTTGTTTTTCTAAATATTCTATAAATTTTACAATTTCTTTTCTTGGTATATGCTTACTAATTATTCTTCCAAAACTATAATCATTTTGAAGTTCCTTTATTTTCATATCTAGTTTTTGAGAGTTTTCAATAGACAAATCTTTTTTATAAGCATTTAATATAACTCTTGATGATACATAAGGGTTTTGTCCGTATTCATTTTGTAAATATGCTTTGTTTTTAACAATCCATTTTCTAAAGTTTTTATCTTTTCCAACTTCTTTTAATATTGTTTTATTAGTAGCGAATTGCGATAAGTTTAATTTAATAAGATATTCTGCTTGTGGATATTGTTCATAAATTCTTAAATACTTGATAACATCTAAATACTTGTATTTATCTACTGCACTGTATTTGTATTTTTCAAAGGTTAAAGCATATCTTTTGTTTATAATAGGGCAGATAACATTGTAATATTTATCTTCTGCTTCATACCATTTATTATCGTCATATCGTTTTCTTGAATAGGCAAGTCCTTGATGATACCAGCCAACAGTGTATCCAAATAAGCTATATTCAATATCTCTTACAAGGCATACATTTGAATTAACTGCATGTATCACAACTTGTTTGCAAAACCATTGATGGTCTTTAATTTTACAAGCAACTATAACTTGTGCAAGGTCTTTATTTATTTTAGTTAAATAAGAATAATATCTAGTGCTTGTATCAGTATAAAATCTTTCTTTTTCGTCTAACTGTTTTATTTTCTTAATTATATAGTTAGGAATAGGTTTAATATCTTTTGCTTTAATCATTATTTTGCCTCCAGTTTGCCATCTAATATTGTGTAAAGCATTTTCATTGTTTCTTTATCAAATGTTTTTATTGTTTGTAATACTTCACCAGTTTCTTTATCTATTTGATAACTTTTTGTCGCTTGTATTTCTTCAGCAACACTATCTAATGCTTTATCAAATTCTTCTTCTGTAAAATCGTCATTATTATCTTCAATATCGTCAAATTCAATAGGTTCTTCTTCAAGTTCTTTGTCAAAATTGTCAGTAGGGGATTGAACTTTTTCTTTAGGTGGTTCTATTGTTTTTGATTGATTTGTATCTTGTGTTTCTGGTGTTAAATTCATAAGGTCAAATAAAGTTGCTTGTTTATTTTCTTCTTTAGGTTTAGCAACTACTTTTACAGGTGGGGTAGGAATATTGGTTTTTGTAATGGTTTTATATTCCGTTCCATCTTCATTGAAAAGTTTGCCTTCAATACTATCTTCTTCAAAATAGTGTATAGCCCAACCGAATACTGTTGTGTGTTCTATACAAGCGTAATTTGCACCTTTTTCAGCGAGTTTTCTTGCTTCTTGATTTGCGTAATTCATAAAGCATTTCAAGTCTTTTTTATTTATAAGAGTTTTGTTGTCTTTAGTGATTGCAACTCCGTTATTGATTTTTATCGCAAGTTCTTCGCTGACATTATTTTCTAAATATTCTTTGATTAGTTTTTCAGCTTCATTGCTAGTTATTAAGTTTAATTTAATCATTTGCATTTACTCCTTTTAATAAAATCAGAGAGGTAATCCCTGAACGGACAACCTCTCCAAAGTTTTGAATATTCAAAGTATGATTTTACAGGTAGTATATACCATTTTACATTGTCTAAAATGCGATTATTTTTATCGTTAGGTGGGTGTTTCTCATACCACTCTATATTCCATTTAGCACCAGTGTAAGAATTGGTAACAATATACTTTTGTATTTTTTCGTTATCTTTTTGATAACAAACTTTATATCCATATTTGTTATCTATCATAGGCTTTTTTTTGCTCCTTATATTTTATGTAGTCAGTATCTTCTTTTAATAGTTGTTCAATTTCTGGCATTATATCTTTTTGGTTTTTACCAACACAGCATAGTGTAAGTATATTTGCTGAACTTTTTAAAATTCTATTAAAAGCATATTGACAAAGCATTCTAATATCTTCGTCATTTGCACCACATTGATTTATGCAATAAAGTGCTGTAAGTATTGGTTTTAGTTCTTTTGTGTTTCTCATATTTTTAATTCCTTTTAATTATTTTCAAATATTGTTTTTCCTTTATAAGTAACTTTTAATATGTTTTTGATATAAATATCATTATATTTTTTGCCGTTAATTTCTTCCATTTTATCTCTAGCTTGTTTGTTTATACTATAATAGCTAAAATGGATATTTTCACCTTTGCTATACGGAACATAGTTTAGTGCAGAGGTTTCTAATTTACATTCTAGTATTTCGTCATTATCAAGTTTATAAAATAAAGTAACTGTTTTTGCATTTTCAGGTATTGATTCTTTTAATTTTCTTGCTAATCTTAAATAATGATATTCGGATTGAGTTTCAATTTCACTTAAATATTGTTTTGATAATCGTTTTTGGAGTTTACATTCCTTTATATATTTAGTTAATTTATTGCCGTCTAATTCAAGAGTTTTGATATATGTGTCAATGTATTCTTTAGGGTTTTCAATAAATGTTAGCAATTCATTTGTATCTCTTTCGTGTAAATTGAAATTGTATGTGTATTCGTTTGTTTTCCCATAATAGAAATCGTCTTCTGCATGACTTCTATTATAGTAAATTGCATTTTCAGGTAAATCGTCTATAACATCTTTAGCAAATTTTTCGTATGCTTGAGTTAACATTTCTTGTAATTTATTATCAAGCATATTTTTAGAAATAAACTTAATATCAGTATCAATTTGATTTATATTGTAAGATAGGATATATAGGTCATTATTTTTTGTATCAATAACTCCACAGAAATAAGGATTGCTATAGTGTGTTGGTTTATTGTTTTTAATATTTTCCATACCATAGATATAATCAAATCTGCCAAAGTTTAGTTTGAATAATCGTATAATATCGTCATAATTTGTAGGCTTAAAATCTTTTCTATTAAGCCATAATTCTCTTATTTCGTTGTTGTTTAAAAACTGATTTAATTTTTCTTTTGTATTCATATTAGTTTTGCTCCTTTAATTTTTCTAAAACTCTTTTTGTTGCATAAATGCCATTGCTTGTAAGTTGTCTTTGCCAAGCACTATTTTTAGGACTCCATTTGAAGCCATAACTTTTTAATAATGTTCTTGTTTGTTCGTTTGGAATATTTTCAAATATAATTCTAATTCTCATATCGTTGGCATCTTCAACAACTTCTAATCCATCAACTTGAATGTATTTATTTTCATTGTCAGAACTTGCTCGTTCTTTTAATTTTTTCAAGTTTTCAAGCCTGTCTTTTAATCTATGTAGATTTTGATTATTGTTAGTTAGTTCAAAAGAAGGGTAAGGTTGGCTGTAGTAATGAAACATTACAAGTTTTTCTTTTAGTTCTCTAATTTCTTTTTCGTCTAATAAATCACAGCCATCTAATGTTTTATGCTTTTTGTAGTAAGCATTTACATTTTTCATTTTGTTTTGATATTCTGTTAAACTATCAATTTTAGCTTCTAACTTTTCAATAGCAAGTGCGTCATCACTGTAGATAACTTTGTTTGTGATAATAATTTTTATTTTATTATAGTAGTAGTTATCTTCATTGAATAGGTCGCCGTATTCTTTCCAAAAGCTATCTCTGGCTTGGTTTTGTTTTTCTTTTTTTCTAAAGTTAAAGTTTCCAGCGCCAGAAATCATAATACTTGGCATTCTTGCTTCAATACTATTGCTTTTATTTATAGCAAATGCTAATTTTTTAGAGTATTTGTCTTTGTAATACTCAATAAGCCTTAATGCTTCTTCGTTGATGTTTTCTGGATATAGTTCCATTAACTCATTAACATTATCTTCAAATGTTTTTAAGTAACTTCTGTAATTGTTTGTAGCAGAGTTTTCTTTATAGTCGCTAAAACTATTTAATTCTTTTGCTGTTCTTGCAATATTTTCATTTATTGTATATTCGTTCATTTTTAATTCTCCTTATAATTTAAACTTTTGTAATTATGAAACATATCTAAAAAGTATTCTAAAGCGTTGATATGTTCTAGTTCGCTTTCTTCAAATGTGTTTTTGCAGAGTGGGCAAGTATAGGTATTTTCTTCTGGGTTGTAATTTACATCGTCCCATTCGTGTATTTTTTCACAGTATGGACAACGATATAATTTTTTACTTTCAAATGTTTTTAGGTCATTTGATAAACCATTTAGTAGAATTGATTGTTCAAAATCTGTTTTCATTTGTTAAACTCCTTTTAATTTAATCTTCAATGTGTTCAAAGTCGTCAATGTGGATTTTGTCGTTTAGACAACCATATTCAAAATATAAATTGTTATCTTTATCTAATTTCAAGTCGTATTCTATAACACTGATTTTACCAAGATTGCTAACTGCAACTTTGATAATCATTTTTTCAGTGTTGATGTCTACAATATTGAAAGTAATATCGTATTCACCATTAAAGAATTGAAACTCATTTAGATACAATTTACTTATTGAATACTTTTCAATTTCTTTTTTCATATCAATAACTCCTTTTATAAAATTTGCCTTTTGGCAGGGGCAAGGTATCACTTTTCGGGAGTTATCTTTTTTAATGAAATGCTGTATGCAAAAGTCAAGGATAAAGAAACAAAATATTACATTAAAAAAGAGCCAACCATAATTTGATTGACTCTATAAGAACTAATATTGAATTGTTTAAGTAATATTTTTTTCCATTGACTTATGCGAGAAATGTGATACAAAGACACCACAAAAGCAAATATAAAAGGAGTATAGAGAAAAGTGCCTTAATTATTCTGCTCGTTTCTGGGTATCTATGGGGGAGCAAGAATGAAAGGAAGCAGACAAGAAATATTGAAACATGACTGGCAAATATTTAAAGCAAGATACATGCTTGCAGGAGAGTTTAAAAAGATAGAAGATGAGTTTATGGCGT
>JAFWWV010000144.1 GCA_017523305.1 Clostridia bacterium | reverse complement strand
CTATTCATTTACTTCTCCTTCTAATTCTTCAAAAAAATTATTTAACTTTTCAAGTGATAAATGCAGTGTAAAATCTCCCGCTGGTGCCAATGTGAGTTTGGCAATTTGAGATATGTATTGTTTAATTTTAAATATAAGTTCTTTATTGCTTAAAACAGCCCCATTTTGAGCCATTTTAGGGGGTATAACATATTCGTTGGGTAATTGCTTCAACTCATACCATTTATGCCCCAAAGTATGCGTTTTTTCGCTGTCTAGTGGCACACATTCGGCACAAGTATTTGGGTACCCACCTTCAAGTTCGGTTTTTAATCTTTTACCACATATTTCACATTTAAAATATTTCTTCATTTTATGCTCCTTTTTCTAGTTTATATTCAGCCCAACTAACATTGTCGCCAAATCTATTCTTGCCACTCTTGTATGTTGTGCTTATATTCCAGCCAGCATTTCTCAATCTATAAATAATTGCTGACAATCTATAAGCCCCAAACAAACTTATGGCTCTCTTTTGGCTTATTTTGCCATTTTTCTTTAAGTGTTCTAACACTCTTTCATCTTGTGTCATAATTCCCCCTAATTATAAACCCCATCGAGATATGCAGTATCTTGCTTATGTATCTTTCCACATTCACAACATTTCCAATACTTATAAAACCATAACGGCAAAAGTGAATACATTTCTTTTCCTGCATATTCGTGTGTTGTTTCTTCCCAACAATTTTCGCAATACTTTGTTTTAAATTTTACCATTTTTTCTCCTTTTATTTAATTCCTAATTGTTGTTTAATGCAATATGTAATATTTAATCTTTCAAATTCGTTGAGTTCGCCACACTTTTTACCAAGTTGAGAAGTAAAGACAGTAGTAATATTCTCGCAAAGTGCAGTTGAAGCAACTATTGCTCCTGTAACAATACAGTGAGTTATCATTGGTTTCTTGCTTGCTGTTGTTAGTGGGACAACGGTTACTCTATCGCTAAAAGTATTACAGGTATCATTTGAAACAATAATACAAGGTCTTATTCCATATTCGCCCAATGCTCTATTGTCGCCAAAATCACAAGTCCAAATATCAAATTGTTTAATTTCTTCCATTTCAGTTTCTCCTTTTAAGCAACCCTTTTCATAGGTTACAACAACATTATATGAAATCGTTTTGCATTTGTCAACTAATTTTCTACACTTTTTTAAAATTTTTCAAAATATTTTTTGCAAAGAAAAAAGAACTATATAATAGTTCTCTTGTCTAAAATTATTTATTCCATTCATTAAAACCATCAATAAAGTTGGCTAAATCAATGTAAAAATGGTTTTTATAAACCTTTGAACAGGTTTCTCCGCTTGTGAAAGCCATAACGGCTGTTGTGAACAATGTTGTTAAATACATTGAAATCGAAACGACTTGTGTAAAACCAAACCCATCACGCATTGTATAACCAATATAGGCGAAAATTCCACCGATAACAATGGCTGTTAGTATTTTTCTTATATAAGATTGTGCTTTATATGTTATAGAGCCATCTCTAATTGCTCTAATTCCATTATTTTCAACGGCACTCATAATGGTTTCAGGGTGGTTTTCTTCAACGGGTAACGGTTTAAATAGCAAATCTTTCAAATGTTTTCTCATTTTTCTTGTTAAAAACACAATTCTGCTCTTAATTTCGCCGTTTATTTCTTCACTTGTTTCGTAAATCTTTAATTTTTTAATGTATTTTGTGTCTTTTTGCTTCAAATCTTCCAATTCTTCGGGTGTTATTCCAATAAAACTGCACTCTTTTATGATATATGCTTTCTTTCTTTCTTCATATTCATATTTACAATACTCACGCAATTTTTTAAATTCGCCCTTTAAGTTTAAATCATCTGCCTTGTCGTTGTATGCTTTTTTATTGTCAATAAAACTTTTATCCTTTTGCCCAAACAATTCCCCATCGGGAAAATACATTGAATGGACAGTTATTTGTAAAATGCAAAGCAATACAAAATCTATCCAGTTTATCGCCTGTCTAGTAACAACATTTACAAGGAAATAGAAGATTAAGGTAACAACAATAGCAAGTGTTAGCGTCCAAGTCCTTAAACGG
>JAFWWV010000018.1 GCA_017523305.1 Clostridia bacterium | reverse complement strand
GCAGACAAAGAAGAACAAGCAAAACTAAAAGAAGAATATTTTTCAATGCTTTTTGCTGAAAGTTGGCAAGAAAAAAGTATGCAAGATTATTTTAGAAAAAAAATTGCAAGAGTTGTAAAACTTGAAAATGGCAATTTTATATCTATTGACAAGCCAGGAATTGAAACAAGATTTTGTTTTGGCTATGGCAACGACAACGAAAGTTATGACAATGCAAACGAAAGTAGCAGAATAGCAAGAACAAATGAACAATATTTTTTAAATGAAAATTTGGAAAGATTTGACCAAATTTTTAAAAGCATAAAACAATATAATATGTTTTTAAGAGTTGAATATACAAATGCACCAAAAAACAGCAAATGCAAAGCACTCGAATTTAAAAGTGATTGGCAAGTTTATAATTTTAGCGAAAAAGACAAAGAAGAATTAACAGCAGTTAGCGAAAAAGACAAAGAAAAAATTATAACAGCATATAAAATTGAAAGAGAAAATTTTGAAAAACGACTTAACACTTATTTAAAAAAATATGGTTTAACAAAAGTTAGGTCTTGGAGTTATTGGCAAGATGCATAAGATAAAATTAAAAGTTGATTATAAGCAAGAGCCAAAAGTTGAAAAACTTTTGGACTTGCTAAAAATAAGATACCAAAAGCAAACAACATTTTTTTTAGATAGAGTTTTTCAAATAACAGCAACGACCAGGCAACAACAACAATTACAACAACTATTAGAAATAGTATTTTAAAAGGAATAAAAATTTATGGCAGAAAATGAACAAGAATATAAAATCAAAAATTTGATTTGGGAATTTAATTTAGATTTTTCTTACAATGCTGATTTAGGTGTTTTGCAACAACACACAAAAGACAATATCAAAATGCTACATATATTAAGAAGAAAAGAAATTATAACAGCAGAAGAACACGAAATCTTACATAACTTTTGTTATGACTATTTTAAAAAAGCAGTGGCAAAAGTTTTAGAACAACCATATTTTTATTTGAATTAAAAGGAGCATAACAGCAAATGAAATACACAATAGAAAGTATATCAAATGAAGGGCAATATTTTTTAGTAAATGGGTGGAATAAACACAAAACATTTTGGGTAAAAAAAGAGAATTTAAAACAAACAATGCTTTTCAAAACACCAGGACAAGCAAAAGTAAGTTTAACAAAATTGTTAAAAATAATGGAAGATTATAAAAAAGATAAATTTAAAATAGTTGAAATTAAAGGAGCATAACAGCAAATGGCAAACGATATTAGAATTATTTTAAGTGAAGAAAATGGCAGAATTGACCTACTTTATAATGGCTATAACATAATTGCTGATAGTATTTATAATGAAGAATTAACAAAAAAAATTGTTGAAATGATAACAACTGAATTAAAAAATACAAGTTATGATTTTACAACACTAAAAAAATTTTTAGAAATGAAATAAAAGGAAACAAATATGAATAATAATATTGAAGAATTAAAAGCACTTGAAAATGGTAAAGTTTTTAAATGTATGTATAAAGAAGATAACAGCACAAAATTTAGAGTTGAAAAAATAAGTGATACTGCAGTTTTTGTTTTTAAGCCAAAATGCAGTAATAGGGGTTGGCAATACTCTATTGAAAATTTTGTAAAATATTTTGATTTTGATACAAAACAAAAAAAGCAAGAAGATAAAACAAAAAGTTGGCACAATAGATTAAAAAGAGCAATCAAATGTATGACTGAAAGTGGGTTATGGCAAAACATAAAAACAAAATTTGAAAACTTACTTAAAATGACTTATGAAGAAAAAGAAGATTTATATAAATTGTATTGGAAAAATGAAGAACAAGCAAAACAACTTGCAAAAGAAAAATACAACTTTATGATTAGAAAAAATGAAGATAACAAAGAGTATTTAGATACCGATTATATTTTTGAAATAAGTAATTGTGATTTAAAGTCAATGTATTTTGGTAGAAAATATATTAACACAGCAGAAAAAGAAACAATCAAAGAAAAATTAAAAAACAAAGAAAAATACCATTGTTTTTATAGGACAAACTACGATACAAGTTTTGAATATAATGCAGAAAAGCAACTTGCTTGGTATAGTGAAGAATATAAAAATTGTGGAAAT
>JAFWWV010000143.1 GCA_017523305.1 Clostridia bacterium | reverse complement strand
GTTGTTTTGTAACCTAAAAAGTAGTTAGGCATAGAAACAATTTCTTCTTTAATTTTATTTGCGTCAGCGCCTGGTTCTAAAACAACGTAGCAAAGTCTTTCGTGTTTTTCGGTACCTTGTGGAACATAGTCAAATTGAGTTTGACAATTTTTAACTATTTTTTTGTTAGGTATGGTATATTGAATTGCATTTTTAACACCTTCAATTCTTCTAATAGCATCACTATGACCTTGACTTACACCCATACCCCAAAATGAATTTGCTGGTGTATGAACTGGTGAAATACTATTAAAAATTAATCTCATCATACTCATTAAACCTGGGTCCCAACCAGCTGCACTTACAGCAACTTTTTGAGCAGATTTTGCTGATTTATCAAGGGTGTTAATATATTTTTCAAGTTTAGCGTGAGTATCAAAACTATCTACTGTATTAAATAGTTTAATTGCTCTTGGTCCAATTTTTTCAATATCGCTATAACTTCCACCACATAAAAATAAAGTGTCGATTTTACCAGCATATTTTTCCAAATTTTTTGTTTCTTCAAACTTTGAGTTAAATGGACTAGTTAAACCTGTACGGTTTGAAAATATTCTAACCAAATTAAAATATTCGCTATGATAAATAGCGCTTTCAACACCTTTTCCAAGGTTTCCGTAACCTACAATACCTACGTTAATTTTTTTCATTTTTTATTTTCTCCTATGACGTTATTTTAAACCTAAAAATAAAAGGTGTAAAGAATTTTTTTTGTTTGTAAAAATATTTAATTAAAATATATTTTTTTTAATATTTAAAAATGTTTTTGTTTGTTTGCTAAAAAACTAAATATTAAGTTATAATAAAAATATAAAAAACAAAAGAGGGGAATTAAAATGGATTTATATGTTTTAATTTTTGGTTTATGCATTTGCATTTTAACCACTGGCGTATTTTTAAATTTAAGAGTAAATAAAGGTGGCGTTGGTGCTTTAATGGCAAAAACAATTGCTTCGCTATGTTTTGTAATTTTCGCTTTGTTTTTAAGTACTACAAAAACAGGGGTTGCATACAATGCAAGTTTAACAATAACTTGTTTAATTGTGGGCCTTGTTTGTGGACTTATTGGCGATATTTTACTTGATTTAAAAGTTATGTATGCTTTCCATGAAGATAAATATCTTACTGGTGGAATGACAGCTTTTAGCGTTGGCCACGTGTTTAATATTTTAGGATTATTACTTCTTGCAAACAACCAAGTTAACATTTTTTCAGGCGAATATTTAATTCCACTTGCAATAATAGTTGGTGTTAGTATAGTACTTACTTTTACAACTTCTATTGTTTCAAAAAAAGTATTGAAATTTGATTTTGGTAAGTTTGGCTGGTTAGTTAATTTATATTCATTTATTTTAATGTTAACTACTGCTCTTTCTATTTACCTATGCTTTATTGGTTTAACTTCTCCAATGTTTATCTTAGCTATTGGTTTTGTTTTATTCTTAGCTTCAGATTTAGTGCTTTCACAACAATATTTTGGTGGAAAGAAAACAGATAAGACTTTAACTTTTATTAACCACTTATTATATTATGCAGCACAAATTACAATTGCAATGTTTATATATTTTATTTAAAATTTGAACAATAAATTAAATAAAAAAAGAATAAAATCAAGTTTTAATTAAGGCTTGATTTTATTTTAAACTTACAGGTGAAAAATGACTTATAATGATTATGTATTTAAACTTTTACTTGAACTGTCGGCAAGCAATAACTTTAGCGTAAAGGGTTTTTCGCAAAACTATATAATTGAAGTATCAAATAATAAAGACAAATTTTATATTTACGGAAATTGTTTTCCTTTAAACAATGCATCTTCACAAAAACTATGTGCCGATAAAAGCGCTTTAAGTATGGTTTTAAAATTAAATGATGTTAATTGCTTAGAACACGAACTATATAAAAATCCCGACTATGACCCTACTTTTAATATAAATTTAATAGAAAATAAATTAAAAGAAAACCCAAAAGGTCTTGTTTTAAAAGATAATAAAGGCTATTGTGGTAACAATGTTTTTTGGGTAAAAAATAAAACACAAATAAAAAAGGCTGTTAATAAAATTTTTAAACAAAATTTAGACTTGGCTGTTTGTCCTTATGTTGATATTGAAGACGAGTTTAGATTAATTATGCTAAACGGAGAGTGTAAAGTTTGTTATAAAAAAGTTAGGCCATATGTAATTGGCGATGGTAAATTAAATGTTAAAAATTTAATAGCAAAAAAATATAAAGATATAAAATTTGATTTGCCTTTTAAAACTTTAAACACAACACCAAATAAAAATGAAAAAATTGTTTTGGGTTGGAAGCACAATTTAAAATGGCACTCTACCCCAGAAGAAGTTGTTGATAAAAAATTAGAAAAAAAATTAATAGAATTTGCTAAAAAAGTGGTAAAAACTATTAACTTAAAATTCTGTTCAGTTGACCTTTATATTGAAGACGACAAAATAAAAGTTTTAGAAACAAATTCAATAGTTTCTATGAATAGCTTTGCAAATTATTCAAAAGAGAATTATAATAAAACTAAGCAAATATTTTTAGAAGCAGTTAATGCTTCGTTTAATAATATTTAAAAGGATTATATATGCAAAAAAATATTAAATTAATTTTTATTCGTCACGGCGACACTAATATAAATACAAGCAAACTAAGTTCAAGGGGTGTAAAACAAATTAAAAACTCTTTAAGATATTTAAAGAACGAAAATATAAGCGCTATTTATTGCTCTCCAAGAACAAGAACTTTACAAACAGCAAATATTATGAATAAAAAATTAAAGTTGCCATTGTTTATTATTAAAGAAATTAACGAGCGTCAACCTTTAACTTCTGCTGAACAAATTTTGTATGGCGAAGAATATGATTTAAATTATTTAGATTATACTTACGAAAATAAAAACTTTGAAACTTGTAAAGATTTTATAGATAGATGTTTTGCTGGTTTAACAAAAATTATTAATAAAACACCTAAAAACTCTACTATTTTACTTTGCGCACATAGTTCTACTTTATATGCAATTAATGCCTATATAAATGGTATACCAGAAGATAAACGCATTAAATGGTTACAATGTAGTAATGGTGCTGTAATTAAATTTTATTTATAAACAAAAAAGGCTAACAAAATTGTTAGTCTTTTTTTTATAATTATAAATCAATTTCGGTAACGTCATCTTCGACTAAAAGAGATACATCTTCTTCTTTACTAAAACTTAAACCTTTTGTAATTGTTTGAGCATCTAAAATCATATATGTTCCTTCAAGTTCTGCTAGGGTATTTTTGTTTTCGTCCATTACTTTTGCTTTTGCTGTAAAAAGTCTACCACTTCTTTTTGTTATTTCGCCTTTTCCTAAAAGTTTTTGACCATAAAGAACGGGTTTTCTAAATTTAACAGTCATTGTTGCTGTAACACCAAATAGTTCTGGATCGGTTACCCATAATGCTCTGCCAGCAAGCTCATCAAGAAGTGCTGAAATCATACCCCCATGTGTTCTGCCTGGATAACTTTGGTGAACAGGTTTAAAAGTAAAAATTGCGCCTACAGAACCATCTTCCATATTATAAAAGTTGCCTTTTAAACCTAGGTCATTTTCTAACCCACATATTAAACACATTTTACTGTTTGTTTGTTTTGAAACAACTTTCATATTTACTCCCTTATACCATAACCACTAAAACCGTTTGGGTGTCTTTTAGCAAGTTTTTCAATATTTGCTTGTGCAACTTCTTGCATTGAAAAACCAAAACAATCACATGCTTCTGCTAAATACCACAAAACATCACCTAACTCTTCTTTTAAGTGATTAATATCAAGTTCCTTTGCCCCAGCTAAATGTTTTTTTATTATATCTGCTACTTCGCCAGCTTCGCCAGTTAAACCAAGGCCAACATCAACTTGCATATCTTTTTTATTGTCAAAAACCTTTCTGGTTCTGCTTGCTAATTTTTGGTATTCTTCAAAACTAATTTCTTTCATTTTTATTTTATCCTTTCTTTTAGATTTTGTTTAAAAAAAATAAATCTTAATTAGGTTAGCACCAAAAAAAAGTTTAATCAAATTTTTAAATATATTTTATATTATTTTTTTTAATTGCAAAAAATTGTTTTTTAAACTATACTTAACTCAACTTATATTTATCAAAATATATGTTTTTATTTTTTTGTTTTACGGAGAGGTGTCCGAGTGGTCTAAAGTGCGCGCTTGGAAAGCGCGTGTGGGGCAACCCACCGCAAGTTCGAATCTTGTCCTCTCCGCCAAATTTTTTAATTGGCATTTTACAAACGATAAAAGGAAAAATTTATGAATAC
>JAFWWV010000142.1 GCA_017523305.1 Clostridia bacterium | reverse complement strand
TTCAAAACAAAAGAATTACTGTAAGGGCTGTTGAAAAATTAGTAAAAAAATATAGCGAAGCTTCAGTTCCATTAAAAAAAATAACACCACATAAACTAAGAAGTACATATGGTACAAATTTATATAGTGAAACTGGAGATATTTATATTGTTGCTGACGTTTTAGGTCATAAAGATGTTAACACAACAAAAAAACACTATGCTGCTATTTCTGAAGACGCAAGAAGAAGTGTAGCAAATGCTGTTAAATTAAGAAAAGAATAAAAAATAAAAGTCAAACCGTATTTTTTAGAACATATGTTTGACTTTTTTTATTTTTTATGTTAGTTTTATATCGTAAAAATTTGTTAAAGGACGGTTTTTAAATGAAAATAACTAAAAAAACAGAAAATAAATTAACCGAAGTTTACGACTTAATTAAAAAATTTATACAAACTAAAGGTTACCCACCTACCCTACGTGAGTTAATGGATAAAATAAATGTAAATTCTACTTCAACTGTTAAGTATTATTTAGATAAACTTGAAGAAAAACAACTTATTAAAAGGTCTGGTAATAAAAACAGAGCAATAGAACTTACTGAAACAATAACTAAACCCGATATTTCCCCTGTATTTTACAATTCTTCATCTTCCCTAACAAAGATTCCTGTATTAGGTGAAGTTGCTGCAGGAACCCCAATTTTGGCTGTAGAAAATTATGATGAAGTTTATGAATTTTCTGAAAATATCTTTAGTAAAAGGGGCGAATTATTTATTTTAACAGTTAAAGGCGACAGTATGGTTAATGCTGGTATTTTTAACAAAGATAAAATTGTTGTAAAAAAACAAAATTACGCAAATAATACCGATATAGTTGTTGCTATGCTTAACGGAAGTGCTACTGTAAAAAGATTTTATAAAGAAAACGGTCAAATTAGATTACAACCAGAAAATGATTATATGAAACCAATTTATTGTGTTGATGTAGATATTCTTGGTAAAGTTGTTGGTTTAATTAGAAATTACTAAAAATTGATTCTTTATAATAAAAAAGAACTTATATATTTAAGTTCTTTTTTTTATTGATTCATAATTAGATTTTAAATTATTTATAATTTATAAAAGATACTTGTTAATTTTCAATGGTTTTTAGAAACTTTTGATTCTGTAAATTCTAAAAAAATTTGTTTTCCATTTTTCAAGAGTTTTTTATTATTTAAAGTTTTTACTCTTTGAACAACTTCATCAATTATATTAATAACTTGTTTTTTTGAATAATAAAATACATTTATTGCTTTTTTTATATTGTTCTCACATTCAAAAATTATATATGGCATAGGTGTAAATATCCATTTTGATTCTTTATTCAAAGAATTATTTGTGCTTGAAATTATATATATATTATTTATTTCCTCATATTTTATATGTGTTTCAAATTGTGTTTTTTGTTTATCACTTCCCCAATGTTCTGGAACAAAGACCTCATCTAATTTTAAGATAATTCTATTACGGGCAAATCGAATAAATGTATATGTAAAAAACATAAAACTTCCAATGGTTACTAATAAATAAGCACACCTCAAAAATGAGTTAATTCCTTGAGCAATAAGAACAATTGCTGCATAAACACATAAACTCATAATAGTTAAGAATAAAAACAAACAACAATATAATATTACTGATTTTTGAACAAAAACTTTTTTCTTCATATAAACTCCAATTAGAAATTCATTATGTATCAAATCACAAAATTTGTTATTGCATTAAAATGTTATACAAAAAAATAATTTATTTTCTATTAACTAAATAATCATTAAGTGCAAGTTTAATGTGTTCATATGTTAATCCACCTTGTAAATACAAAATATATGGACTTTTTCTTAATGGACTATCGCAACTTAATTCCATTGTACTTCCTTGTACAAAACAGCCTGCTGACATTACAACTTCGCAGTCATAACCTGCCATTTCTGATGGAATTGGTGTTACAAAACTATCTACTGGGGACATTCTTTGAATTGATGTGCAGAAATTTACTAAATCGTCTTTATCTTCAAAAACAACACTTCTTACAATATCAGCTAAGTTATTTGTATTATCGATAATTGGATAACCTAGGTTTTGCATAACTTTACCAATTAATAAAGATCCTTTTTTTGCTTGTAAAACAGTGTGTGGTGCTAAAAATAAACCTTGGAATACTAACCTATATCCACTTTCAAAAGAACCTACTTCCATTTTTAAAGATGGAGATGTAAATCTTCCAGCAATCCAGTCAATATACTCTTTCTTTCCTACTATATAACCACCATTTGATACAAGACCACCACCAGGGTTTTTAATCAATGAACCTACTGCTACATCAACACCTACTTCAGTTGGTTCTCTATCTTCTACAAATTCGCAATAGCAATTATCTACAACAATAATTGATTTTTTGTTTACTTCTCTAATTTTTGAAACAATTTTCTCTATTTTATTAATTTCTAATGCTGTTCTAAACAAATAGCCACATGATCTTTGAATATATATAATTTTAGGTGTTACTTTTTTTAATTTGTTGAGAATTTCTTCTTCATTAAAATCAGTATTGTTAACAAGATCTACTTCATCATATTTAACTCCATAGTCTTTTAAACTACCGTTATCTTCTCCACTTTCTAAACCAAAAATAGTTTCATCTAAAGTATCATATGGTTTACCTGTAATAGATAACATTAAATCATTTGGTCTTAATAAACCAAATAAAACAGTTGTAATAGCATGTGAACCACAAGAAATTGCTTGAGAAACTATTGCATCTTCTGCACCGAAACTATCTGCAAAAACCTTACAAAGTTTTTCTCTGCCAATATCATCATAACCGTAACCACTTGTTCCTGAAAAGTGACTTGAAGAAATTTTATTTTTTATAAAAGCTTGTAAAACTTTATTTTGGTTATATAAAGCAATTTCTTCAGCTTTTTTAAAATCTTTTTCTAGCATAACTTCAGCATCTAAAATATTTTTATCGATCTGTAAATTCATTAGTTTAATTCCTTTTCTATAAATTTAAATATTTGTTCTTTTTCTGTTAAAGGGTTAAACCAATTTACATTTTCAAAACCCTTTATAAAAGTTATTTGTCTTTTAGCGTAATTTCGAGAATTTTTACAAATTAATTCTTTTAATTCTTCAAAAGATATTTTTTTATCAAAGTAATCAAAAAACTCTTTATAACCTATCGCCTGCATTGATTGAGAATCTTTATTTGCCTTATTTTGCTTTAAAATGGTATCTATTTCATTTAAAAGGCCTTGTTCAAACATTTTATCAACCCTGTAATTTATTCTCTCATAAAGCTCTTCTCTAGGTAAATTTAAAGCAATAAAAATACAGTTATATTTCTGCTTTTGTTGTTCAGTATTCATTTCGGTTTTTGCTTTACCAGTAATTTCATAAATTTCAAGAGCTCTTATAACTCTTTTTGTATCATTTAAATGAATTTTTTCTGTTGCTACAGGGTCTTTTTCTTTTAATAAGTTATAAATATATTCATTACCCTTTTCAAGCAATAAGTTGTTATACTTTTCTCTAATTTTCTCATCTTTTGGTGCTTTGCAAAATGAGTAAGGATATATTAAAGATTTTATATATAAACCTGTACCACCAACAATAATAGGCAATTTATTTTCTTTAAATAATTTATTTATAACATCTTCTGCCCTTTCAACAAATTGTTGAACACTAAAATCATCATTAGGTTCTACGCAATCAATTAAATGGTGTTTTGCTTGAGATAATTCTTCTTTATCAGCTTTTGCTGTTCCTATGTTTAATTCTTTATATATTTGCATAGAATCTGCTGAAATTATTTCGCCATTATATTTATTAGCACATTCAATTGCTAGCTTTGTTTTACCTGTTGCTGTAGGGCCTGTGATAATTAGAATTGTGTTTTTTTTCATTTAAACAATCCTTTTAAACATTTTTTCAATTTCATATTTAGTTAGTTTTACGCAAATTGGTCTACCATGTGGGCAAAGTAAAGTTGTTTTTTTAGAAAAAATTTGTGTTAACAATATTTCAATTTCTTCTTTACTTAGGTTTTGTCCCCCTTTAACAGCAGATTTACATGCCATTTGAGCGAATTTATTTTTAATTAATTCGTTATTTGCAGAAACTTTTGTTAAATTTGAAAGTATTTCATCTACAAAATTTTGTAAATTAATATCATTTAATAAGTTAGGAACAGAACTTATTTTATATGTAAGTCTACCAAAATTTTCAATATCAAAACCAAAGTATTTAAACATATCCATATTATTTTCAATAAGTTCATCTTCAATTTCATTTACATTAAAAATATAAGGTACTAATAAAGGCTGATTTACAATTTTATTTGTTTCAAATTGCTCCATAAATTTATCATATAATAATCTTTCATGACCAGCGTGTTGATCAATTAAGTAGGTATTTTCTCCGCTTTCAATTACTATATAAGTATTAAATAATGTACCAATTAACTTGTAATTAAGCCCTATTTTTAACTCTTCTTGAATTTTATTTTCTTTTACTGGACCAGTTTCAAAAATATTATTATTCATAATATCTTCGTTAGTATCGGCAAATGATATTTTTTCTTTATTAATTAAATTTTCTTTGCTGTTTAAAACTAAGAAATTATTTTCTGGACTGCTTAAAACAGATGTTTTATCATTTTCAACATATTTAGGTATATTTACATTAACATTACTAAGTTCATTACTTATACTTTCTAATGCATTAAAACTAAAACCACCTTCAATTTTCTTTAAAGAAGGTTCTTCAGTTGTTAAATTATTATTTTCACTGTATGTATTAATTTTTTCATCACTAGAATTAGAAAAAGCAAAATCTATAGGACAGTTGTTTTCGTTTAGAGTTTCTAATACTTTTGAGTAAAAGATATTATATATTTCTTTTGAATCTTTAAATTTAACTTCCATTTTACTTGGATGAACATTTACATCTATATCTTCATAATTCAACTCTAAATTTAAAACGTACACTGGAAACTTTCCCTTCATTAAAAAGTTTTCGTATGCATTTGATAAAGCTACAGAAATTAAATTATTAGTTACATATCTACCATTTACAATTAATGTTTGATAAGTTTTGTTTGCCTTACAAAAAGAAGGAAAAGATATGTATCCAAAAACCTTATATTTTGAAGTTTCACAGTTTATTTCTATCATATTTTCTACAAATGATTTACCATAAATTGTATAAATTTTTTCTTTTAAACCTTTAGTAACAGAATTGTATATAATTTTTCCGTCTACTATATATTTGAAAGCTATATTTGGATTTGCTAAAATTAATCTATTTATTATATTTGTTATTGCACTTTCTTCTTGTTTATTTGATTTTAAAAATTTTAATCTTGCTGGAGTATTAAAAAATAAATCTTTTACTATGATTGTTGTTCCGTTAGCACAACCATATTCAGTTTCTTGTTCAAAAACACCACCATTTACACAAATTTTACCACCTACTTCGCTTTCTTTGGTTTTTGAAAACAATTCAACCTTAGAAACGGCTGCTATACTTGCTAAAGCTTCTCCTCTAAATCCTAATGTACTAATTGAATCTAAATCATTTACATTTGAAATTTTACTTGTTGCGTGCGGTAAAAAAGCCTTTTTAAGATCAGCAAAATAAATACCATCACCATTATCGGTAACTTTTATTAATTTTGTACCACCATCTTTAATTTCAACAGTAATACTGGTTGAATTTGCATCTAAACAGTTTTCAACTAGTTCTTTAACAACAGAAGATGGTCTTTCAACCACCTCTCCTGCTGATATTCTATTATAAATTGAACTATCTAAAAGATTAATTTTTCCCATTTAATAATTCCTAAATAATTTATTTTTTTACTTTTTTGTTTAAATCAATTAAAATTTCAAAAGCTTCCATTGGACTTAATCTATTTACATCAAGATTTTTTAATTGATTAATAATATTTTCTTTATCAAAACTTGTTAATTCTGTTTTATCTTCTACTTTTGTTAAATCTAATTTAACAGAATTTTTCTCTAATTGATTTAAAATTGCTTTTGCTCTTGAAATAATATCGTCATAAATACCAGATAAAGCTGCAACTTCAATACCAAAACTCTTATCTGCGCTTCCTCTAACAATTTTTCTTAAGAAAATTATTGAGTTGTTAAATTCTTTAACACCTATTTTATAGTTTTTTACGCCTTCTAACTTACCTTCTAGACTTGTTATTTCGTGATAGTGAGTTGAAAATAAGGTTTTACATCTAATTTGTTGAGAAACATACTCTAAAACAGCCCAAGCAATACTCATTCCATCATAAGTTGCAGTTCCTCTACCAACTTCGTCTAATAAAACTAAACTTTTATTTGTTGCATTATTTAAAATGTTTGCAACTTCAACCATCTCTACCATAAATGTACTTTGACCACTATTTAAGTCATCACTAGCACCAATTCTGGTAAAAATTCTATCTACAATAGACATTTCTGCAAATTTTGCCGGAACAAAACACCCTATATGAGCCATAATTACAATTAAAGCAATTTGCCTCATATATGTACTTTTACCAGCCATATTTGGACCAGTAATTATAAGTGTTCTATCATTTTTTTCGTCTAAATATGCATCATTTGGAACAAAAGATTCATTTTTTAAGTTTGTTTCTACAATTGGGTGTCTTCCGTCTTCAATTTTAATATGTTTTATTCTTTCACTTAAAACAGGTCTAGTATATTGATTATCTTGAGAAACAACTGCTAAAGAGCAAATTGTATCTAAATAAGCAACATCATTTGCTGTTTGTTGTATAAATTGAATTAATTGTTTTAAATGTTCTTTAATTTTGTCAAAAATTGCAGCTTCGAGTTTAATAGAAGCATCTTGAGCATTTAATAATTTTTCTTCAATTTGCTTTAATTCATCAGTAACAAACCTTTCATGGTTAGAAATTGTTTGTTTTCTTACATATCTATAAGGAACTTGTGATTCTTGAGATTTATTAATTTCAATAAAGTAACCAAAAACCCTACTATACCCTATTTTTAAGTTCTTAATTCCAGTTTCTTCTCTTTCTTTTGCTTCTAAATCTGCTAACCATTTTTTAGCTTCAGTTGATATATTTTTTAAAGTATAAAGTTCTTTATTAAAATCTTCTTTAATATACCCGCCGTTAGCAAGAATATTTGGAGATGTTTCAACAAAAGCTTTATCTAATAATTCTGCTATATTTTTTATAGACTCTGTATCAGAAAACAAATCTCTAAATGTTTGGTTGTTTAAGTCTTTTACTAAATTTGCTAATGTTAATACTGAAAACAATGAATTTTTTAAACTAATACACTCTTTAGGCATAATAGTTCCATATGATATTTTTGAACATATTCTTGCAATATCATTTATATCAACTAATACTGCCTGAATATCGTTTAATATCATAGGATTATAAAAAAGTTCTTCTAAACAATCTAACCTATTATTTATTATTTTTGAATTTTGCAATGGTTGAAGTATCCATTTTTCTAGCAATCTGCTACCCATTGCTGTTTTTGTTTTGTTTAAATGGCCAAGTAAAGAACCTTTTTTCTTTTTGTCTTTAATATTTTCAATTAACTCTAAGTTTCTGCATGCATTATAATCTAAGTGCATATAATCTGAATGATTTTCAGTTATAATCTTGTTGATATGATTTAAATTTCTTTTTTGAGTTTCTAACAAATATATAATTAAAGCACCTGTTGCCCTAATTGAAACATCAAGTTTTGCAAAATCGTGACCTTGAATAGATTGTATTGAAAATTGTTTTTTAATTTGTTCTAAAGCATTTTGTTCATCAAAAGAATATTCTGGTTGTTTTGAAAAATTTGGTAAAAAGTCTAAAGACTTAATTGTTTTATCAAAAGACAATTCATACATTTCTTCATTACAAATTATTTCTGAAGGTCTGATACGAGAAAATAAATCTAAACATTTTTGTAAAGAATCTTCTTTATATTCACTTACTTTAAATTCTCCTGTTGAAACATCGCAATAAGCTAATCCAATAGTTGTACCTTTTTTACAAATAGACAAAATAAAGTTATTGGTTTTTTCGTCAAGAATTTCAGTCTCAATAACTGTACCAGGAGTAATAATTCTTGTTACTGCCCTTTCAACAATTTTACCAGGGATTGGTTCTGTCACTTGATCACAAATAGCAACTTTATAACCTTTTTCAATTAATTTTGCTATGTAACCTTCAACTGCATGAAAAGGTACACCACACATTGGGGCTTTTTCTTCCATACCACAATTTCTACCAGTTAAAGCTATATCAAGTGTTTTTGATGCAATTTTTGCGTCTTCAAAAAACAATTCATAAAAATCACCTAGACGATAAAACAAAAGACAATCTGGATAATTATCTTTTGTATCTACATATTGTTGCATCATTGGAGATAGTTTTGATTTATCTATAATAAGAGATAATTTTTTTTGTTGTTCTCCCATTTTTGTGTACCTTTTAATAAATTTTTAATTTAATAAAATATATTGCTACAATAATTTATTTAATTAAAATATTATATATTTTTTATTGTTTTTAATTAGTAGCTATTTTTTATAAAATTAATTATATTTAATTTTTAATTAAATCTTTTTTTAATAATTAGTTATTAAATTTATTTTTTATTAAATTATTTTTTAACTATATATTAATTATTTTTTCTAATAATTAAATTATTAATTAATTATTAAATAATTTCACCAATTAAATCATTTGTTAATGCTTTTTTTATTTTAATATTATAATAATTACCTAAAATTAAATTATTTTCACTTTTTATTTTAATTGTTTTACCACCATCTGTCTTAGCAATGTAGCAATCTTTAATCTTCTCTTCTAATAAGACTTCTATAGTCTGACCGACTAGTCGGTCAGTTAGTTCTTTAACAATTTTATGTTGAATTTCAAATAATTTAGTAATTCTTTCTCTTTTTATATTTATTGGTATTTGATTTTCAAATTTTTCAGCTGGAGTTCCTTTTCTTTTTGAATAAACAAAACCAAAAACACCATTATAATTACAATATTTTAATAATTCACAAGTTTGTAAAAAATCTTCATCAGTTTCTCCAGGAAAACCAACGATAATATCAGTAGTAATTGAAGCATTAGGAATTTTATTTTTTATTTCATCAATTAAATTTTTATAATGTTCAACAGTGTATCTTCTATTCATTATTTTTAATATATTGTTACTTCCACTTTGAACTGGTAAATGAATTGATTTACTCATCTTGTTATTTGAAGAAATAAAGTCAATTAATTCTAAAGAAAAATCTTTTGGATGTGATGTCATAAATTTAATTCTAAAGTCACCAGGGATAGAACATAATTCTTTTAATAAATAAACAAAATTTGTTTTACCATCATTAAAGTCTTTTCCGTAAGAATTAACATTTTGTCCTAATAAAGTAATTGTTTTATATTTATTAGTTTTTACAAGTTCTTCAACTTCTTTTTTAATATCTTCAACTTTTCTACTTCTTTCTCTTCCCCTAACATATGGAACAATACAATATGTACAGAAGTTATTGCAACCATACATAATATTAACCCAAGCGTTAAATTTGCTAGTTCTAAAGGTAGGAGTTTGTTCTTTTACTTCTTTTTCAGTTTCCCATATTTCGTTGAAAGATTTATGTGTTTGTTCATACTTAAGTACATAATTTTCTAATTCTTCTAAATTATGTGTTCCTATAATAATATTAATGAATGGAAACTTCTTTTTTAAATTTTCTGGCATACCCTTTTGTTGAGTCATACAACCACAAACAACTACAATTAAATCTTTGTTTGCTTTTTTTAGAGCTTTAATGTCACCAATTTTTGCCATAATTTTAAGTTCAGCAGATTCTCTAATACAGCAAGTATTGAATACAATAATGCTTGCTTCTGCTTTGTCTTGAGTCTCCTCATACCCAATTTTTTTAAGCATACCTGCTATTTTTTCTGAATCATGAATATTCATTTGACAGCCAAATGTTTGAATAAAATAATGTTTTGTTTTCATAACAAATATTATATAAAATTTGACAACATTTTTCAAGAAAAATTATTAAAGTATAAAATTATAATATTTATAAATAATAATATAGAAATGAGTTATAAAACAAATAAATTATCTAGAGTTATTAAATATATTTTTATATCTTTTTCATTTATATTTTTAATGCTTTTCTGTGTTTTTCATTTTGGTTTTTTAAACAACTTTTCTTCAGTAAAATTTGATAAAACAAAACTAAGTTATACTAATAGCGAAATTAAATTGTTTGATGATGAAGGATTATTGATAAATCAAAATAAAGAAGAAGAAAAAGATATAATTATAAAAGATTTACCTAAAAATTTGATAAACGCTTTTATAAGCATTGAAGATAAATCTTTTTATTCTCATAATGGAATAAATTATAAAAGAATGATTATGGCTACTATCAAAAATATTACTTCAGGGAAATTAAAAGAAGGTGCTTCAACCATAAGCCAACAGTTAATTAAAAATACTCATTTAACAAACGAAAAAACTTTTTCTAGAAAAGCAAACGAACTTTTACTCGCAAAAGAACTTGAAAAACAGTTATCAAAAGATGAAATATTAACTGCTTACTTCAATGCAATATATTTTGGTAGTGGCGCATTTGGAATAAATCAAGCATCTCAACGATTTTTTTCTAAAGAACCAAAAGATTTAAATTTAGCAGAATGTGCAACTTTAGCTGCTATAATTAAATCACCCAAAACATACTCTCCTATAAATAACAAAGATAAGTGTAAAAAAAGAAGAAATCTTGTATTAAAAGAAATGTATAAAGATAATAAAATTAACAAAGAAGAATTAACTAATGCTTTAAATTTAGATATAGACATAAAAATTAATACTAATTATTTAAAAAACAACACATATTTAGATGCTACTATTAATGAAGCTTGCTCTATACTTAAAATAACAGAAAAAGACTTATTATTAAAAGAATATAAAATATATACATATAAAAACCAAAAAATTCAAAGTACACTAGAAAATGAAATTAAAAACTATCTAAAATATACAAACAACGAAGAATGTGACTGTGCAGCAATGTCAGTTGATAATAAAACTGGTGGAATTAATGGATTTTATGGAAAAAGCATTTATGATCTTTATTCTTTAAAAAGGCAACCTGGATCTGTTTTTAAACCTATAATTTCATATGCTCCAGCTATTGAAAATAATATTATTTACCCAATAACTCCTATTCTAGATGAAAAAGTAAATATTAATGGATATATACCTACTAATTATAATAACAAGAACTACGGTTGGATCAGCGCAAAAACAGCTTTAGCAAAATCATTAAACATACCAAGTGTTAAAGTTTTAAATTATGTTGGTATAGCACAAGCAAAAGAATTTGCTAAAAAACTTGGAGTAAACTTTAACAATAAAGATAATGGATATTCTTTAGCATTAGGCGGATTAACAGACGGTTTAACAATAAAAGAATTAACTAATTGCTATCAATGTTTTGGTAACAATGGTAAATTTATTCCTTTAGGACTAATTAAAGAAATAAGAAATAAAAATGATAAAATTATTTATAAACACAATACCTTTGGAAAGAAAGCAATAAAAGATTCAACTGCTTTTTTAATTACAGATATGTTAAAAGAAAGCGTTAAATCTGGAACTTGTAAAAAATTAAATTTAACCAACTACAATATTGCAGCAAAAACTGGTACTGTCGGAATACCTAAAAATAAAGATAAAGAAAATAGCGATGCTTGGAATATATCATATACACCCGACAATACTTTATGTGTATGGTTTGGAAGCACAAATATAAACAATGGACTTAGCAAGAATATTTCAGGCTCTACTGCCCCAAGTTTACTTGCCCAAGCTTTTTATAAAAACAATTCTTTTTTAAAAAATAAAGATTTTGAAAAACCAAATAGTGTTGAAGAAATTGATTTAAACAATATAGAATATACTAACAATCAAAAAATACTTCTTGCTAATCAAGAAACTCCTGATAGATATAAATTTAAATCTTATTTTTCAATTGATAATAAACCAGAAGAGACATCTAATATTTTTAATAAGATAGACGACTTTGAAATTAAAGCAAAAGTTGTTGATAATTATATTGAAATTTTATTAGATGCAAACAAATATTTATGGTATGAAATAATAAAAATTAATGAAGACAATAAGGAAATTATTGCTACCATTAAAGATAAACAAGGTGAAATTTTTATTAAGGATAACAACGTAAAAAAAGGTAATTTTTATAGTTATTATGTTGTAGCACATTTTAATAATTTTACATCTTCAAATATTCAAAAAGAAAAAAATAGTAATATAATAAAACTATTTTTGGCATAATAAAACCCTATTTTAAATACTAAAATAGGGTTTTATTTGTTTTTTATTATAACACATCATCATCTTTAAAGTTATCTATAATAGCGTCTTCGTTACTATTATCATTAGATAAAAGAACTTCTTTTACTATTTCTTCATTTTGATCTATGTTTTCTACCATTTCTTCCTTTACTAAAGGTTCTTCTGAAGTTTCTTCAACAGCATTTACTTTATTTTCTTCAGCAATTTTTTCTTCTTCCAATTTTTTTGCCTTACTATCTGCAAGTTCCTCTTCAGGAATAATTTCAGTACTTCCATATAAAGCATCACTTTTTTCTTCCATATGTAATACTTTAATTCTTTCGATAAGTTCATCATAATCTGGCAAATCTTCTAATGTTTGAAGATCAAATCTTTTCAAAAACTCATCTGTGGTTCCATAAAGGAATGGTTTTCCAACAGCATCTTTCCTACCAACAATATCTACCAACTTAAAGTTAGTTAAAACTTGCATTGCATAATCACTATTTACACCACGAACTTGTTCGATATCTAGCTTTGTTACTGGTTGTTTATATGCAATTATAGCAAGAGTTTCTAATGCAGCTTTTGTTAATTGTTTTTCACGTATTGGGTTTAATACTGTAGCAATATCATCAGCATAATCAGGATTTGAAGACATTTGAACAGAATCTTTATATGTAATTACATTAATTCCGTCATCTTTATGCTTGTTTTTTAACTCTTCTATTGCTTTAACTACGTCTTTTTTGTCAATTTCTAATTTTTCTGCAATATCTTTAATTTCAACGCCTTGACCAGCAACAAAAAGTATTGATTCAATTAGTTGAACTAAATTTTTTTTATCTGTTAGCATTATTCTGCAACCTCTTTTTCTCTAAGTTCTATATCAATTTCTTCATAAGTTGATTGTTGTTTTACAATAATTTCTTGCATTTTTAGTAATTCTAAAACAGCTAAGAATAAATTAATCATTTCGCTGCGGGTATAATCTTCTTGAAAAAATTCTGAAAATTTCATATGTTTTTTTACTAAAATATTTTCTCTAATAGAAACAATTTTTTCTGCAACTGTAAATCTATCTTTTTCGATTTTTTTAGGAACGATTTTTTCTTCTTCTTTCTTAACCCTAGTTAACATTCCAGCAAAAGCATTTAATAAACCTTCAATATTCATTTCTTTTAAAACATATCTATAATCATTAACTGTTTCATCTGCTGCTTTGTAAAATCTATTTACATTTTCGTAAACTTTAAGTTTTTCTGTTGCTTCTTTGAATAACTTATATTCCTTAAGTTGTCTTAACAACATAGCTTCTGGGTCAACATCATCTTCGGTCTCTTCTTCCATTCTAGGTAATAAAGATTTAGATTTAATTTCAATTAATGTTGCTGCAATATCAATAAAGTCGCTTGCCTTATCCATGTCAAGTTCATCTAAACCAGACATATATTCTAAATATTGCTCTGTTACATCAGCAAGTTTTATTTCTGTAATTTCAAGTTTAGAATCTTTAATTAAATGCAATAACAAATCAAGTGGGCCTTCAAAATTTTCTAACTTAAACTTATAACCAGTATCAAATGATTCTAATTGCTCTAAAACCTGTTCTTTCTTTTCGTTTTTCATTAATCTAAAATTTTCCTTTTTTAAAATAAGATTAGAGTCCAAAATTTATTAATTGGATAACTAATATAATAAACAAGTTCACTAAATAAATTTGTATAATTAAAAACTATTAATGTTACTAATAAAATTATTGAACCATATTTTTGCATGAAAGTAACAAATTTATTTGTATAACTTAATTGAGATGCAATTGCATTGAAACCATCTAATGGATAAATTGGCAACAAATTAAAAACCATTAAAACAATATTTATTTGATACATATATGTACATAAACAATAAATAACATATCCAAAAGTTGATTCAAGAGCTATATTTAAAGATAGCATAGCCAAAGGGCAAAATATAATTGCAAATATTAAATTTACTAACACACCCGAAATACTAACAAGAAATGTATCTCTTTTTACTTTAGAAAAATTAAATGTATTTATTGGAACAGGTTTTGCCCAACCAAAACCTAAAAATAAAAAGCATAACAAACCAATAGTATCAAAGTGAGCCATAGGGTTTAAAGTTAACCTACCTGCTTTTTTTGCTGTAGGATCACCTAATTTATTTGCAGTAAAAGCATGTGCAAATTCATGTGAAGTTAAAGCTACTATTACTGCAATTGTGTAAGTTAAAAAAATAATTAACTTATATACAAATGGTAGTGAATTTAACTCAAACAACAATGAATATAACATTTGCAAATAAACCCTTTTAAAAATAAATAAAAAGCTAGAGAATGTTTTTCTAGCTTTTTAATTATATTATATTTAAAAATATTAATCAAATAAATTTATCTAGACGATAGTTATTTATACAAATAAAAAGTCTTTATTTTAGCCTTTTATATTCCATATTTCAACAATTTTTACTACATCATCATATAAGTTTGTTTTTACTACGTTTTCACTTGAAATCAATTCTGTTTGAGATATAACTTCTCCATTTTTGATTAAATATATAATTCCAACTTTATCTCCAACTTTTATAGGAGCTTTAACATTTTTATCGATTACAACTTTTGTAGAAACATTATCTTCTTGCATCTTTTTAGATAAAACATATAAACTTTTATTTGGTGTAAAATTGATTCTTAATTGTCTTGAATTTTGGATTTTTAGTTCACTACTTAAAATTTCATCTTTACTTACAATCAATTTGTTTTCAAAGTTATTAAAACCAAAATTTAATAATTTTGAAGTTTCAGCAAACCTTAACTTTCCATTTTCTGCACCCAAAACAACGGCTATAAGTCGCATATCGCCTCTTTTAGCTGTAGTTGCTAAACAATAGCCAGCTTCGTTTGTAGAGCCTGTTTTTCCACCATCACAACCTTCATAATACCTAATTAATTTATTAGTATTTACTAATTCTGTTTCTCTTCCTTTAGGATGTTTTAATGTATCCATCCATATTTTGCTATAATTATGATAAGTATCATATTTAAAAACTTCTTTTAATAATATTGCAGTATCTTTTGCAGATGAAAATTGATTACTTGCCGGCAACCCTGTACAGTTAACATAATTTGTATTTTTCATACCTAGTTCTAAAGCTTTTTTATTCATTAATTTAACAAAATTATTTTCACTACCTGCAATTTTTTCTGCTAAAGCAACACTGGCATCATTTGCAGAACTAACAATAGTACTTTTTAATAAATCTCCAATACTATACTCTCCACCAGACTCTATAAAAACTTGTGAACCACCCATACTAGAAGCATATTCAGAAGCAATTACTTTTTCATCTATATTAATGTTCCCGTAATCTATTTTTTCACAAGTTAAACAAATAGTCATTAATTTAACAATACTCGCAACTGGAATTTTATCTAAACTATTTTTTTCATAAAGAATTTGATTGGTATTATAATCCATCAAAAACAAAGATTTTGCTGTGTATGTATCTTCTGTTATTTTACCAGATGCAAATACATAAAAGTTGTTAGAAAGATTACAACACAACATAATTAAAAAACAAAAAAATAAAATACAAGCTAAAGTACTCTTTTTCATATTTACTCTCCTTATATTTATTATTTGTATTGTTAAAAAAATTATTATAAAAAAACAGGAGATAATTTCCTGTTTTTAATTAACTTTTATATTAATCTTAAAGATTAGTAACTAATCTTGATAATAATTCAAGATAATATGCACTTGCACATTTTCTATTATAAACAATGTCTTCGTGTTTAATTTTATTGTTTGTATAAGCAGAAACATAATTAGTAACTAAAGCATAAACAACAACTGGTAATTTGCAATATTTTGCAGCAATAATTTCTGAGCAAACATTAAAGCCCATAACATCTGCCCCCATTTGATCGGCAAACTGACATTCAGCAACAGTTTCTGCAGAAGGCCCAGGGAATTCTGCTAAAACACCTCTTTTTACTTTTATAGCCATTTCTTTCTTTGCTGTATATATAAGAGTATCAATCATTTGTTCGTCATAAGCATTAGACATATCAATAAATTTATGACCATATTTATCATAATCACAATTATAAAGTGGATTTCTACCTGTAAGATTTATGTGATCATCGATAGTAACAATATCACCTACCCTAAGTTTATGACTTATTGCGCCTAAAGAAGAGCATAAAATAAGTTTTTCACAACCCAATTCTTTTAAAGCAAAAATTGGTGTTGCTATATCACAATAATCATAACCTAAAGAATAATGAATTCTTCCTAAAATCATAATAACTTTTTTGCCATTTATAGTTCCAAAAACAAATTTATTTTCTTCTCTATCTGACCCAAGAGTTTTTAACTCTGGTAATTCTGTAAATGGAATTTCAACTTTATCTTGAACTTCATCAAGATATGATGAAAAGCAAGTTCCTAAAATAATGCCAGTATATGGCCCTTCAATTTTAACTTTATCTTTAATTGCCTTTACAACTTCATCTACATTATTTCTCATAATAACACTGCTCCATTTTTATTTTCGATATAATTTTATCATAATAAAAACAAAAGTCATACAAAATAATATAAATTTTTAAAGAAAAACAAAAAATTTAGTTGCTATTAACAAAAAAATTGCCTCAATTAAAACAACAATTAGTGTTATTAAAGAAATTAAAAAGAAAAAATTTAATTTATTATCCATATATATTTTTTTAATGTTACAAATTCTTTTATATGAATTAAAAGATTTTAATATTAATATTGCATTTAAAAATAAATTACAAAGTTGAAATGGAAAATAACAAACTAAAGAAATTATAATTCCCTTTAACAAACCTATAGAACTTATAATTATTTGAACATCAACGCCTAATAAAAAAGTTAAATATCTAATTAAAAGTAAGTTTAAATATATGCTTAATTTAAAAAAAGACAAAAAATATATTAAAAAAATTAATAGAATTGAAAATAAATAATTTTGCAACAAAAATATAAAAAAGTTAGTTTTATTTAACAAATAATTTTTTAATATAAAATTTTGTAAATTAAACATTGTAAAAGATTTTCCAGTTTTAATTGCACAAAATAATCCAGTTAAAAAAGCTAAAATTATAATTGTTAATAAAAAGAACATCTCTTTTTTATTTAATTTAAAAAATCTTTTTAGATTATCAATTAACAAATACTTACTTTTAAGCAATTTATAAAAATAGTTATTATATAACTCCCCCTAAAATATAAGTATTTTTATACATATTGTTATATTACATCTTTTATAAATATTTTATCGTACAATTCTGTAATTGCAAAATTTAAAAATTCTTTATTTGTTGGACAATATTCAAAAGGAAAATTTTCCCCTCTTTCAAAAGCAATTTTTATAGATTTTCTTAAGTTCATTTCAACGCAAGAAACCTTTTTGTTATATTTATTTGCTAAGAAAACATATATATCATCATTTAAACTACCTACTATTGCTCTTTTAGACATAATATAAATTATTGCATCAACCATCATACTATATCCAGTTTGTTTTAATGAAAAACCAATAGATTTTAAATAATTTCCAATGATTTTGAACCAAAATGAAAAACTAATTCTCTTTTCTTCTAATGGTTTAGAAAGAATACTCTTTACAATTTCTAATAGATTTAAACAAAAATTTTCATCATAAATTACAATAGGACCTTCAGTTTCTTGATTTAAATTATCCTTTTCTACAGTTATTATTCTTTTAATATAAAGCTCTTCGTTTAATTTTTTAATTAATTCTTTTGATTTTTTATCTAATGTGTTTTCAGTATAATCTAAAACTAACATATCAATATAGTTTAATTTTTTTAATAAAATATCATCTATTTGGTTTAAATATACTGTAAAGAAGTTAAATTTATTTAATACTTCTCTTACTTTACTTGCTAATACATTGTTATTATTTTCGGAATAAAAAATTGCTGTTTTATTATTCATTATCAAATCTCCCTTTTTAAACTGTCACCAGTCTAACACAATTTTTTAATAATTCCAAACATTATTTAATATTTTTTTACAAAATTATTAAATATTTAAAAATATTTTACAAAAAGGTCGATTTTTGTTAGAAATTTACTGTTTTAACATCCAATCAATATAAACACCAAAACCTTTTGTTGGATCATTAACAAAAACATGTGTTACAGCTCCAACAATTTTTCCATTTTGAATTATTGGACTTCCACTCATCCCCTGCACAATACCACCGGTTTTAGAAATTAACCTTTCATCTGTTACTCTTATGACCATACTTTTATCATTAGAATAATTTTGATAGTTTGTTTTTATAATTTCTACATCAAACGATTCCACCCTTTCACCATCAACACAACATTTAATTTGTGCTTTACCAGGCTTTACAAAAACCCTACTTCCAATAGGCATTTCGGTTAACGATTTAAAAATCTCTGATTCATTATTTAAACTACCATAAATTCCATAATTATTATTTTTTTCAATAATTCCTTGTTCATTTTTACCCTGCATAAATAAACCCCTTAATTCTCCAGGATTACCCGTCACACCTTTATTAACACCTAATACAGAACATTTATAAATCTTTCCTTCTTTTAAATTTATAATATTTTTTGTTTCGCTATCACATATTGGATGACCCAAAGCACCAAACCTATTGTTTGCGTTTACATAAGTAAGCGTTCCAACCCCAGAAGCATCGTCTCTTACCCATACCCCCAATTTATAATCACCACTTTTAACATCATAACAAGGTTTTATTTTTGTAATAAATTCTTTATTTTTTCGAATACCTTTAACGATTAGTTCTCTACCAGCATTTTCTTTTTTGTTTATAATAGAAGAAATTGAAGACACATTCTCAACTGTTTCGTTTTCAATTTGCGTTAAAACATCTCCAATTTCCAATAAATTTTCTTTTAAAATATCTCTTTCTCCGTTTAGAGTTGTAACTGAACTACTACCCACAACTAAAACTCCGTCCGTTTTTAAAACCAAACCTATGGTATTTCCACCCACTAGAACCTTGTCGTCACTTATTATCTTTATCTTTTGAGTCTTTATTGGAATTAAATCAAATAGTTTAAATTGAATTTCTTGACTACCAACATTATCATTTTTATAAGAGTTATTTACCGTTTCAATTATTTTAGAATCAAGTAACGAAACTTTTATAAAAGGACCAAAGAAGTTATTCTTTTTTATTTCTTCAAGTTCTGAACAAGTTAAGGTTATTTCTCCAGAAAACTCAAACAATTGAAAAAATGGAATATTTAAGCAAACTATGAATGCAAATATTAACAAACCTATAATAAATATATGTCTTAAATTTTTAAACTTCATAATATATTTAGTTTAAATTTTAAAATTAAAATTATGTATAAAGTATATAGATTTTATAATTTGACCTTTAAAATTATTTATATATATGTAGGTATTTAAAATTTACATAAATACAGTAAGTCTTAATAAAATAAAAAAAGCAAGTTTACACTTGCTTTTAGTTTTTTTTACAGCCTTTAACTTATACAGATTATACTCAATATCATTTCAATGTTAATTTAAAATTATCGCACCTAAGTTTTAATTCTTTTGCGTGTTGAATAGAAATTTCGCTATTAACAGCACCACCAGACAACCTTGAAACTTCTTTTAAAGACTCTTCTTGATTTAATAAAACAGCTTTAACATAAGTATTATCGTTTTCTACAAATTTTGAAACCTTAAAATTTGTATCTGCCATAGCACAAATTTGTGGCAAATGAGAAACTGACATTACTTGATGTTTTTTTGATATATTTGCTAACTTACAAGCCACCTTGTAACCCATATCACCACTAATACCAGTATCTATTTCGTCAAATACCATTGATGAAATTTCATCATTTTCAGCCAAAATATTTTTTAAAGCCAACATAAATCTACTAGCTTCACCACCAGAAATAATTTCACTTAAAGGTTTTAAATTTTGACCAGCATTAGCCGAAAAAAGAAATTTTATAGAATCAAAACCATTATTTTTAATATACTTATCAAAATCATTTCTATCAGGTTTTTGAGAAAAATCTACTTTAAATTTAGAATTTTTCATACCCAAATCATTAAGTTCTAGTTGAACTTTCTTCTCAAACTGATTTGAAATTTCTTGCCTAACAGCATGTATTTGAGCTGCAATTTTGTATAAATCATCTAATATTAGTTCTTTTTCTTTTAATTTTTTTTCTAATATTTCTTTACTATTAACAATTTCATTATATTGTTCTTTACTCTTTTTAGAAAAATTTAAAACTTCTTCAATTGTAGCCCCATATTTTTTCTTTAATGTTTTAATTTTATCTAATCTTTCATCTATTAAATCAAATTCATTTTGATCAAAATTACATTCATTTTTCTTATCTTTTAAAAATTCTAAAATATCTAATAGCTCATAGCGAGCGCTTTCTAACCTAGAAGATAACGCTTCAAAAGAATCATCAAATTTTACTATTGATAAAATAGAATTGTTTGCCTTTTTTAAACTATCAATAACAGAGCCTTGACCATCGATATTATTTATTGCTAAGTCTAAATTATCAAAAATTTTTTCATAATTTAACATCGCAGTTTTCTTTTGAACAAGATCGTCATCTTCTCCAGCTACTAGTTTTGCATTATCTATTTCTTTAATTTGATAATCAAGTAAATCTAAAATTCTTTCTTGATTTTCTGTTGAACCATTTAATTTTTTTATTAAACTTTCCACAGTTTTTAATTCCGCTAATTTTTCTGAATAAGCTTGAAAAATAGAATTATCTTTAATAAAAGAATCAATTATGGATAAATGATTTTTATCATTTAATAATTGTTGATGTTCATGCTGACCATGTATATCAATTAGCAAACTTGTTATGTTTTTAAGCATCGCATTTGTAAAAACAGAACCATTAACTCTTATATCATTTTTACCATCTATACTTAACTTTCTAGAAATTAATATTTCTTCTGAACTTTCAACATCATATTGCTCTAACATATTTGTTAAATTACTAGAAAATGGGCCAGAAAAAACAGCAACAACTTTCATAAAGTCTTTGCCTTGCTTTATTAAAGCTTTATTTGCTTTTGCACCAATAACAAAGTTTAAAGAATCGATTATAATACTTTTACCAGCACCCGTTTCGCCAGTTAAAACATTTAAGTTTTGAGAAAAATCTATTATAATACTATCAATTAAAGCTACGTTTTTAATTTCTAAACTTTTTAACATATTTATTATCTTTTCCTTATTTATAAGAATATCAAATTTATTAAAAAAAAACAACTACAATGGGTTTTGTAGTTGTTTTTTATTTTAAGAATTTAAAATATTTTCTAATTTATTTAATGTATACTCACTATCTTCATTGTTTGCAAAAATAAGCATAACTGTATCATCACCATTAACACAACCCAAAAGATCTTCTAAATTAAATTTATCTATTATAGTACAAATAGATGAAGCCAAACCTTTTAAAGTTTTTATAACTAAAAAGTTTTTTACAGTTTTTAATGATATAACAGCCTCTTTTAATAAAAATATGTATTTATTTGGAGTTTGGTTTGTATTATCAGCAAAAGCGTATTTATATTTTCCACTTTCACTAGAAGGAATTTTAATTAAACCAAGTTCTTTAATATCTCTACTTATAGTTGCTTGTGTTACATCAAAATCAAGTTCTTTTAATCTCGAAACCAATTCTTCTTGAGTATCAACTTCATACATAGAAATTATTTCTAGAATTTTTGATTGTCTAGCTGACCTGGCCATAAATTTTTCCTCTTTTTTTATTTTTATTATTTGTTAGTAAATTTATTATACATTTTTATTAATAATTATGCAATATTGTATGTATAATTATAAATTTGAAAAATTAATATTTATGCAAAATGTCTAATAAAAATAAATAACACTATTTATAAATAATAATTTTATAAAAAAACAAGCAAAAAAACACTCCACATTTTTTGTAGAGTGTTTTTTATTTAAACATAATTAAATTTCTTTATTATTACTTATAATATCAACAATAAAGTCATAAGCTTTTTCCACATCAACAATTGATGTTTCACCAGTTTTTCTAATCTTAACTTCAACTTGATTGTTTTGTAAACTTCTTGGACTTACTACTACTCTAATTGGCATACCGATTAAGTCTGCATCTGCAAATTTTACACCAGGCATTGAATCTCTATCATCAATAATAGTTTCTATTTTATTAGTTTTTAATTTTTCATATAATCTAGACGAAATGTTTTTTACATTTTCATCATCAAATCTCAATGGAACAATATGAACTTTATATGGAGCTATTGACAATGGCATACATATACCCTTTTCATCATAGTTTTCTTCAATAACACAAGCTAAATTTCTACCTACGCCAATTCCATAGCAACCCATAATTGGATTTATTTCTTTTTCTTCTTTTGTTTTTACAAGCATATTCATACTTTTTGTATACTTTGTTCCCAATTGAAAGATATTGCCAATCTCAACACCATTTGAAATCTTAACTTTATTTTTATTGCAGTGTGGACATAATTGACCTTCTTGAACTTTTGATAAGTCATAATAATCAACTTTACCATAATCTCTTTCAATATTAAAGTTAACTAAGTGAAATTTTTCTTTATTTGCACCTGTCACCATGTTATATGTATCTTTTAAACTTAAGTCAAAATACACACTACAATTGTTAACATTTAGATCTTTTGGTCCAATATTTCCTGCACAAAAACCACTTTCATTTGTAGCATCAAAAGGAACTATGTCTTTTTTACAAACCTTTTTTAATTTTGCTTCGTTTACTTCTTTATCTCCACGAACAAAACAAACAACAACAGAATCTTCTTTCTTTACAGCAAAGACTACTGCTTTTATACATTTAGTAGCATCAATTTTTAATAGTTCACAAACTTCAGAAATTTCTTTCGCGTCTCCAGTATCTACTAATTCTAATGTCTTTAAATCTTCTTTTTTATTTGATTCATAAATACATTCTGCAACTTCTTGGTTTGCCTTATAACCACATTCATCGCATAAAACCAATTCATCTTCACCATTATGATTAAGAAACATAAATTCGTGAGCTACACTACCACCCATCATACCTGTATCACTTTTAACAGAAATAACATTTCTTAAACCAATTCTTTTATAAATGCGTTCATATGCCTCATGAATTTCATAATAATATTTTTCTAAATCTTCTTGAGTTTCATGGAAAGAATAAGCATCTTTCATTGTAAACTCTCTTACTCTGATTAAACCGCCCCTACTTCTTGGTTCATCTCTAAACTTTGTTTGAATTTGATAAATCATAAATGGTAATTGGTTGTAACTGTTTACCCAATTCTTTGCTAAATGAACAGAAGCTTCTTCATGTGTCATACCTAACAACATTGGATGATTTGCTCTATCATTAAATCTGACCATTTCGCTACCGATAGAAGAATATCTTCCACTTAAATCCCATAATTCTTTTGGCATTACAACAGGAAATTTTACTTCTTGCCCATCACAATTGTTCATTTCTTCTCTTATTATATTTTCAATATTTAAAGCTGCTTTTTGACCTAAAGATGTTAATGTAAAAATACCATTAGCAACTTGTTTCATATATCCAGCTCTTAACATAAGAACATGACTCATCATTTTTGCATCTGAAGGAGCTTCTTTAGTTCTTTCTGCAACTAACTTACTTATTTTCATTTCTAATTTTTCCTTTTGTTAAATATTTTCATCATTATTAATTAAATTATCTAACTCATCTTTTAAGATAGTAATTTTACCTTTGTTTTTGTTAAGTATTTCATAGCATTTCTTTGCTATTTCTACTCCTTCTTCATACAATTTAGTTCCTTCTTCAATAGAAACATCATTTTTTTCTAATATCTTTACAATTTCTTGTAATCTTTCATTGTATTCTTCAAAATTCATTTTTACTTCCCTCTGTAATAATATTATCTACCGTAGCGTTTATTGCCCCATCTTTTAACTCTATTAACACAGAATCTTTTTCTTTAATATTTTTAATAGATGTTATTAATTTATTATTTTTACTTAATCTTACCCAACCTCTATTTAAAACATCTTTTGGATTTAATAACGCTAACTTATTTTTATAAATTTCTAAATTATTTTCATTTTTTACAAACAATTTATCTTTTAAATTATAAAAAGTTAAAATTTTTTGATTATATTTATATTTAACATCCTTTAATTGTTGTTCAATTGTTAAATTTAATTTAGAAATTTTTGTATCAAGACTTTCTTGTTTGCTATCTATAAAATGATAAGTTAAATATTGCAATTTACTTAAATTATTATTTATTTTTTCTAAACCTTCATAAATATTATTTGATACTAACTCTGCACCCTCAGAGGGAGTTGCAGCTCTAATGGAACTAACAAAATCACATATCGTAAAATCGGTTTCATGTCCTACAGCAGAAACAACAGGCTTTTTTATTTCTGCAATTTTTCTTGCTAAAGATTCTGTATTAAATGGTTGCAAATCTTCAATAGAACCACCACCCCTAGCAATAATTATAACATCAACCTTATCAGATTTATCAAAATATTCTAGACCTTTAATAATTGTTTGTTCTGCTCCCACCCCTTGTACCTTTGCAGGATAAACATAAATATTCAAACATGGGTTTCTTCTATGAGAAACGGTTTGTATATCGTGTAAAACTGCACCAGTTGCTGAAGTTATAACTCCTATTGATTTTATGTTTTTTGGCATTTCATTTTTAGATTTTATATTAAACAATCCTTCTTTTTCAAGTTTGTCTTTAAGTTCTAAAAACTTTTTATATAAAATACCACTACCATAAGGAACTGCTGAAACAACATAAAAATTTAGTTTTCCACCCTTACCATAATATTTCATTCCACCAGTTGCTAATATTTGGTCACCTTCCTTTATTACACCAGGATTTACACCAAACATTATACAAGGAATCATAGCTCCTTCATCTTTCAACGTAAAATAGAGGTTGCCCCTAACATAGGAAACCCCTGAAACTTCACCATATACTTTTATATTTTGTAACAATTCTTCTGCTTCAAATATAGCAGAAATATAATTTGACAACTCAGAAACTGTTAATGTCTTTAGCATTTTTCTAACCTTTTATTTATAAATAGATGATAATACTCCATTTACAAATGACGGGCTTTTTTCTGTTGAATACTTTTTAGCAAGTTCAACACATTCATTTATTATTAAAGCAAGTGGTTCATTTAAATAATCAATACTTGCAATACCTACTAATAAAATAGCATAATCAAGTTTATAAATATCTTTAACTGTTAAATTATTTTTTAATTTTGATGTTAATTTTTCATTTATTTTATCTAAATTATCTTTTACACAAGAAAAAACATTATCAGAAAAAGCTTTATCTTCTTCAGATAATTGATGTTCTTCAACTATTAAATTATCCATAGATTCTTCATTAAATAAATGTTGGAAAACCATTTTAAAACCACAATCTCTTGCTAAAATTCTACTCATAATTTATAAACTCCTTTTAATAATAAAAATCCCTTGCCATTTAAGAATAACAAGGGAAAAGCTTTTATTAATATTTTGCTAAATCCTCTCTTGAAAAGTCTACACCCATAACATGAATATTAATACCTTCAATTTTAGTACTAATCATATTTGAAATGCCATTTTTTACGTTTTCTTGAACACGATAAGCAACGTCGGTTACACTATAACCAAAAAAGACATTAAGATATAGATCAATAATCAAGTTTTTGTTTTTTGTATATGAAACCTTTACTCCTTCAAAATAGTTAGAAGAAAAGAATTTTCTTAAACGGCTACCAAAGTTAGAAGAAAGAGATGAAACACCGCTTATTTCTTTTGCTGCAAGGTTAATAATAGATAGCATAATGTTTTTGCCACAATATACCTTACCGTTTTCATTTTTTTCATATATATCGCCGTTATTAAACATATAACATACTCCTAAACGTAAGTTATTATATCATAACAACAGTTCAATTGCAATAATTTTATAGTTTAAATTTTATTATTCAACAGGAATGATTTTTATATAATCAATATCCCTTTCTACTTGAGATTGTATAATTTCAACAATTTGAGCAACTTCCATTTCTGTTAATTCACTACTTTGAATAATAACATTAATATAAGTTGATGAATAATTAACTAGTGCTTCACTAAAACCTTTTGCTTTTATTAAACCCTCCATAGTCACTTCAATTGTCATAGCTTCTATTAGACTATTAATTTGAGTTTCAGCATTGTTTTTTGCTTCTTGTGAACTAGATGCATTATTTAATATCTCTTCATAGTAGTTCATAGTTTCAGTTCTTGTTAATGTCCTATCTGCCCTACAAGTCGCAAAAAAAGATGATGATGAATAATCTGAATTAGATAAAGAAGATGCTTCTTCGGTTGTTGTATTAAGCATTATATTTAAAAAACCAGTTATTACTAATAAAACCAACATAGAAACTAATATTATAACTTTTTTCTTTTTTGTTAACATATCTACTCCCCTTTTAATTTCCTGCAAAAATTTCAATTTTACAATTTGTTGAACCAAACATAGTTTGTACTGCCCTTAATATTTCTAACTTAACATTTGTATTTTTTGCGCCCGTTGCAACAACTACAATACTTGTGGGTTTAGGCATAATTTTTTCTAGTACAATAGTTTCGGATTTTCCAGCATTTGTAACTAAAATAGGAGTTTTAGTTTCAATAACCACACCATTGTTATTTGTCTGTTTTTCTGTTTTATAAGCAATAACAGTTTCTATACCTTCACTAAAACAAACCATTACTCTAACTTAACCAGAATCTTTAATTGAAGCCAATGTTTTTTGTATCTTTTCTTCTAATTCTTTTTCGTAAATCAAAATAATATCTGTCTCTTGACCAGAAGAACCATTATCTGTTTTAGAATTAGAAGAACTTGTCCCAGAAGAAAAAGAAGAAGAAAAATATATTAACAAAATTATAGCAATAAACAAAACTGTTATTATTTTATCTAAATGTTTTATTTTTTTTAATCTTTGAAATAATGAATTAAACAAAACTTTCTTTTTTTGTTTAGGTTTATCTTCATTTAAATCTTCTTTTATTTCACTCATAAAAAATTATTTTATTATCTTCAACCTTTATAATATTTTTAATTATTGCCATAATATTTGTATATTTATTTATATTCAATGATTCTGTTTTTAGAACCATTTCGCGAATATCGACAAAAATAGTTTTAATTTTAAATTCATTTTTACTTTTTTCTATATCTAAATTAATCTTGATTTGAAAATAACCATTTTCTTCCAAACTTTTTATAATTTCTGTTTCATATTCTTCTAAAATTTCTTCCTTTCTTTTTTCTACAAACTCAGAATCAATTTCTAATTTTGCTGTAAAAATTGAAGAAGAAATATCTGATATATTTATTTTATTTAATGGCGAAATCATTATAAATATAGTAAATACACCTAAAACACTTTTTATTAATTTAACCGTTTTGCCTGTAGGTAAAATAATTTCTATAATTAAAGAAATTACTATTATACCTAAAATAGATAATACCCAAGATGATAATATCATTTAAAAAAACCTTCTATTAAACTATATTTGAGCAACCCATTAATAAAGAAATTGAAATTAGAAACATAAAGCCAACAGCTAACAGACATACACTTAGCATATTTAAACTTTTAGAAATATTAAATAAGAAATTTGAAACTTTTTCATCACTTATTGACTCTAAAATTGCTGAAACTAATTTAAATAACAAAATTAATATAATAATTTTTATTATAGGAAATAAAATAGTTGCAAAAATTAAAATTAAACCAGTAGCACCAATTGCATTTTTAATTAAAATACTGCTAGCAAGTATTAATCCTACCCCATCAGATAAATATGAACCTAAAATAGGAATATAACTTTTAATTGCATACTTTGCCGTTTTTAAAGAAATTGAATCAATTGAAGAAACTGTCAAACCTTGTATAGTTAAAAATGCAATAAAAATCGTAAAAACTATACCAATTATCCAACCAAATAAACTTGTAAAAAATTTAGAGAACTTTTCTAACTTTATATTTTTCGAAATATTCCCTACTATTCCAAATATAATACTAGAAATAAAAATAGGTAATAGTATTAAAGTAAATAGTTTTGTTATACCAACACTTAATACAGCAAGCAAAGGCTGAAAACTTGTTGCTGTAACCACTCCACCTAAAGCGTTTATCAATGTTAATAAAACTGGAAATATAACTTCTGTTTGACTTTCTATATTTGTAATAACTGAAGATACACCATCTATTAGATCTAATAACAACTTTAATACTACCGAGGCTATCGCTACAAAACATACAATATTAATTAAATTTGATACAGACTTGTTTTTATCGCTAGAAAAATGACTAATCATACTATAAATAAGAGAAATAGCAATAATTAAAGAAAAATATGGGAGAAAAAATAAAATATCTTCAAAAAAACTATTTATAAAAACTGGAAATATATTTTGTAATAAATTACCATTATCTCCATATATAAAGTTTTTAACTAAAGATAAAAAATCATTTTTTTCTATTAAGTCTTTACCTTGATTTGAAAGATTATCAACCAAATTGTTTAATTTATCAAAATTTATGTCATTTAATTGATTTTCTATGTTTTCTTTTAACTCACCTTCAGCTTCAGAATTAAAACTTAAATATAAACCAAAACTTTTTGCATCAAAAATATCTTTATTAATAAAATTATCTTTTAAAACAATAAAGATCGTTTGAAATAAATTTATTATTAGTAAAGTAAAAAATAATGTTTTTTTTATTTTCATAATAATTCAATAATAATATTTAATAAACTTGTAAAAATTGGTAAAGCCAATCCTAATATTATTACTTTACCTGCTATAAGAATTTTTTCTCCAATACTTGAATGCCCCGAATCAATACAAATATTATTTGCAAATTCAGTTATATAACCTACGCCTAATATTTTTAATATTGAAACAAATAAACTATAATCTAAATTTGTTTTGTTAAAAATAGTTAAAATATAATCAAGAATAGATTTTAATTTATCTAAAACCATTAAAAACATAATTATTCCGCCACTAAGAATAACTATTATTAAAAACTCTGGTTTAATCTGTTTTAAAATAATGGCGATTATACAAGTTAAAATTCCCACCCCTACTATTTTAAAAATTTCCATTTAAATACCTGTTTAATAAATTAAAAACAATTGTTTAACTGTTTCAAATAATTCACTTATCATATTTAAAGCCATTAACAAAACAACTACTACTCCTGCTAAAGTAGCAATTGTTGCAATTTCATCTTTGCCTATATTCTTTAAAATTTGAGCTACTACGGCAGTTAATATTCCAATAGCGGCAATTTTAAAAATTATATTATAATCAAACATATTCCCACTTTCTTTTAAATAAAAATAATAACAAAAACTAAACCTAAAGCTATAAACAACTTTAAATACAAATTCGAATATTTTTTGTTTTTATTCTTAGATTCATTTTTTAAATTTAAAATTTCTTTAATAAATATATTAATTTTTTTTATTTCTTCTTCTTTTGTTTGTGAACCTAAAGCATTAAAAAATTGCAATATTCTATTTTTTTCAAAATCATCTAAATAATAAAATTTATTTTTAAATAAAGATTCAAATTCTTTATTTGTAATTTTATTTTCTAAATTTTTTATATAAATATCTATAAAATCTTTAAAATCATTATTTAAAAGATTGTCATTTATATTATTTAAAATATTAACCAATTTTTCATTATTAAATAATATATTGTTTAAAATGTTTTCTAAAAATATTAATAAATTAGTAAAAAACTTTTCTCTTTTTGATAAATAGTTTTTTATTACAATTCCAATAAATATACAACAAATTAAAATAGTAAAAATTAAAAACAACTTCATTAAATGTTTAAATACCTTAAATTTTCGTCATAAATAGCCTCTAAATGGCCAGGACCACCATTATTAGATAAAATTACATATCTAGAAAATACTTTGTTTTTAAGCAGATTTTCAAAATCTTTTTTATTTTTAATATCTTCAATATTTTTTGCATGAACTGACGCTAAAATAGAAACACCACAAGAATGTAAATATTCTATCGAATCATAATCTTTAATATTTGATATTTCGTCTGTAACAATAATGTCTGGTTTTAAACTTCTCACTCCATTTTCAAAAGAATATTTTTTATCACAGCCACTTAATACATCACAAAAATTTCCAACATCTAAAGTAGCTACACCATTAAAGCAATTGGCAATTTCAAATCTTTCATCTACTAATAAAACATTATAACAATAATTTTTTTGAGATAATTGATATAACATATCTCTTATCAGTGTTGTCTTTCCTGCTCCAGGGGGAGAAATTATCAATGTATTTAAAAAATTTTTATTAAATAAATATGGTAAGACTGGTAAACTGCAACCTTTAATTTCATGTGCAATTCTAATTGCTAATCCATTAATATTTTTTAAAGTTTTAATTCTTCCATTTTCAAAAACTGCTTCACCACTAATACCAATTCTCATTCCACCCAAAACAGTTATGAAACCATTTTTTATTTGGTCATTAAACGCATATACTGAACTTTCACAAGCCCTTTTAATTATTTCATCAATTAAACTTTTATCAACAACCAAAGCAGAATATTCTTTTCCTGTCAAACCTTCAGTTGATAGATAATAATATTTTTGTCCTATTGCTATTAAAACTTTTTTATTTAATCGTAATCTAATTTCAGTAACTTTATTTAAAGGTATTTTTTTTAAATAATTATAAAAACTTTCTGGGAACAATTTATCAAACAAAACATATACCCCCTACAACTCTTTTTATAGGTATATAAATAAGAATTCCTAAAAATTATTGAACGACAAAAAAAACAACAATACTACAAAAGTATTGTTGTTTTATGCTTTTATATTTAACTATTAAATTCTTTCCATGTATGTTCCAGTTCTTGTATCAATTCTGATTCTATCACCATTATTAACAAATAGTGGAACTTGAATTGTAAGACCTGTTTCAAGAGTTGCTGGTTTATTTCCAGCTTTTGAAGTATCACCTTGAATACCTGGTTCACAATCAGTAATGTTTAATTCTACAAACATTGGAGGAAGAACTGAGAAAGCTTTTCCTTTATAGAATTGAATTGTAACCATCATATTTTCGATAACATATTTCATTGCTTCTTGAACTTGGTCATAGTTCAATGGAATTTGTTCATAAGATTCCATATCCATAAAATAATAAATTGTTCCTTCATTATATAGATATTGCATCTCTTTTCTTTCAATTTTTGCTTCTTCAACTTTTTCTGTTGGGTTGAAAGTTCTTTCTAAAACTTGTCCTGTAATAATGTTTTTAATTTTTGTTCTAACAAAAGCTGCGCCTTTGCCTGGTTTTACGTGTTGAAAGTCAACAACGTTGTAAATATTACCTTCAAATTCAAAAGTAACACCTTTTCTAAAATCACCTGCTGAAATCATAAAATTTTCTCCTTTAACTTTAATATATAAAAATTTTATAAAAAAATCAAATTAAATTATCTAAGTAATAAATTATTATTGAACAACTAACGCCGGCATTTAATGATTCTAATCCATTTTTCATAGGAATTGATATTTTTTTATTTGCTTTTTCTTTTAAAATAGCTGAAACTCCCTTACCTTCATTACCAATTACAAATCCATAATTTGTTAAAGGCTCTTTAATTGAAAATAAGTTATCACCATTCATATCTGCTACACAAAAGTTTAATTTGTTTTTATCTGCAAAATTAAGAAATTCTTGTGTTGAAGAAAAAGTATATAAATTTAAATTAAACAAATTACCCATTGCACTTCTAACAACTTTTTGGTTACAAAATGAAACACAATTAATTAAATATATATCTTTAAAATTAGTTCCTTTTGCAGATCTTATTATTGTTCCTAAATTGCCTGGATCTTGTAGAGATTCTAAAACAATATAATTACCTTCAGGTTTTTTTAACTCTTTAGCCTTAAAGTTAACTATTGCAATAACACCTTGTGGTGTTTTTGTATCAGACAAATGTTCTATTACGTTTTCTCCAACTAAATAAATATTATAATTAGATAAAAAATCATATTCTTTTATAATTTTTTCATATTTAGTTTTAGAAATTAAAACATAATCAAAAATTAAATTTGATTGAAAAGCTTCTCTTATAAGTTTGGGATTTTCAATAAACAATTTATCTTTTGGATTCTCTTTAATTTTTTTTGTTTGAACTATTAATGGATTTTTTACCGAAGTTATTAATTCCAAATGTTTACTCCTAAGAAGTTATTATTATAACTAATTAATATTAGTTACCTTTAACTTGTTCAACAAGGTTTGTAAATGCTACTTTATCATTAACAGCCATATCAGCTAAAATCTTACGGTTAAGATTAATATTATTAACTTTTAAGCCATTGATAAATTTGCTGTAACTGATACCATTAATTCTGCAAGCTGCATTAATTCTTGTAATCCATAATGATCTCATATCTCTTTTTCTTAATCTTCTACCAATGTAAGCATATTTTTGAGCTTTCATAACTGCTTGGTTAGCAACTCTAACTAATTTACTTCTGCTACCCCAGTAACCTTTTGCTTGTTTTAAAATAGCTTTTTTATGTTTATTTTTATTAACTGCTCTTTTGATTCTCATAACTCTCTGTCTCCTTCTTCCCTAATATTAACCTTGAACCATTTTCTTAATGGTTTTGCTTTGTGCATCACTAACATAAGCTGATTTTCTTAAATTTCTTTTTGTTCCTGTTGATTTTTTAGTAAGAATGTGTCTTCTTCCTTGTTTTGATCTTTTAATAACACCAGATTTTTTTACAATAAATCTCTTTTTTGCTGCACTATTTGTTTTTTGTTTTGGCATAAAAATATTTCTCCTTAATTATTTTGTTTTTATTGGGGCTAAAATCATAAAAATGTTTCTTCCCATAATTTCAGGTGCTTTTTCAATTACACCGAAATCTTTGATAACTTCAAAAAATGTGTTCATAACTTCAATACCCATTTCAGGTCTTGCTTGTTGACGACCTTTCATTCTTATTGTAACTTTAACTTTGTCTCCGTTAGATAAGAACTTTTGAGCATGTTTTGCTTTTACATCAATGTCATGTTTTTCAATTGTCATTGAAAGTTGAATTTCTTTTATTTCAACTGTTTTTTGAGCTTTTCTTTGTTCTTTCAATTTTTTTGCTTGGTCAAATTTAAATTTGCCATAATCAATAATTTTGCAAACTGGTGGCTCTGCATTTGGTGACATCAAAACTAAATCTAAGTTTTGTTCTTCAGCAATAGCAAGTGCCTCTTTGCTTGACATAATGCCTAATTGCTCATTGTTTGTACCAATAAGTCTAACTTTAGGCAAATTGATTTCTTCGTTTAAAAGTTGATTTTTAATAGTAAAATACCTCCCACTATAAATAATTTAAACTACTAAACTCATTTTATCTATATAAAATAAAAAAATGAGCCCAAAAAAGCCCACTATAACAATCATAAAAATATAATCGCTAACAACCAATTAAGTAATACTTAAAAAGGTGAGAAGTGGTAACTTCTTCTTTGAACGCATTAATAATAACATACCCATACCCTTTTGTCAATGTTTTTTTATTAATATATTTTGATAAATTTTGTTATAGATCAAAAAAAAAGAGAGTTAAAATTTTAACTCTCTTTTTATTTTTTAAAATCTTTTCTTAGTTTCTCTTTCAATAATAAGTTCTTTTATAAAATCGTCTAAATTTTGTGAACCTAAATCACCTTGAGTACGACTTCTAACACAAATTGTATTATTTTCTTTTTCTTGTTCACCTAAAACAATCATATATGGAACTTTTTGTAATTGAGCTTCCCTAATTTTCTTTCCTACTTTTTCATTTCTATCATCAAGTTCAACTCTAAAACCATTTTCTCTTAATTTTTTGTAAACATCGTTTGCATAATCAAGAACATTATCATTAATATTTAAAATTTTAAGTTGAACTGGTGCTAACCAAAGTGGGAATGCGCCTGCATATTTTTCAATTAAATAAGCAAGAGTTCTTTCATAGCAACCAATACTTGTTCTGTGAATAATATATGGTCTCTTTTTTAAACCATCTTTATCTGTATATTCCATACCAAATTTTTCTGCTAACATTTGGTCAATTTGAATTGTAATTAAAGTATCTTCTTTACCCCAAACGTTTTTGATTTGAATATCAAGTTTAGGACCATAGAAAGCAGCTTCACCAATACCTATTTTATAAGGAATAGCTAAATTATCTAATATTTTACCCATAATTGATTGAGCTTCATTCCATTGTTCTTCTGTACCTATATATTTTTCTCTATTTTCTGGATCCCATTGTGAGAATCTATATGAAGCATCTTCATATAAACCTAAAGTTTTTAACATATAAATACATAACTCTAAACAACCTTTAAATTCGTCTTCTAATTGTTCAGGAGTACACATTAAGTGGCCTTCAGAAATTGTAAATTGTCTTACCCTAATTAAACCATGCATTTCACCACTTGATTCATTTCTAAAAAGTGTTGAAGTTTCATCATATCTAATAGGTAAATCTTTATATGATCTTGATTTATTTAAATATGCTTGATATTGGAAAGGACAAGTCATTGGTCTTAAAGCAAAAACTTCTCTATCTTTTTCTTCGTCGCCTAAAACAAACATTCCTTCTTTGTAATGATCCCAGTGACCAGAAATTTTATACAAATCACTTTTTGCCATTAAAGGAGTTTTTGTTAATTGCCAACCTCTTTTTTCTTCTTCATCTTCAACAAATCTTTGTAAAAGTTGAACTATCTTAGCACCTTTTGGTAATAAAAGTGGTAAACCTTGACCAACAGAATCAACAGTTGTAAATAATTCAAGTTCTCTTCCAAGCTTATTGTGATCTCTTTTTAAAGCATCTTCAATTTTTGCAATGTGTTCTTTTAAAGCTTCATCATTTTCAAAACCGTAAACATAAACCCTTTGAAGCATTTTGTTTTTTTCGTCGCCTCTCCAATAAGCACCACTTACTCTATTAATTTTAAAAGCAAAATTTCTTAATTCTTTAGTACTTGCAACGTGTGGACCACGACATAAATCATACCAATCTTCACCTAAATAATATAAAGAAACTTCTTCATCTTCAGGTAAATTTGTAATAAGATCAAGTTTAAAAATGTTGTCGTGAAACATTTCTAAAGCTTGTTGCCTTGATACAACAACTTTTTTGAACTCTTGGTTTTGAGCAATGATTTTTTTCATTTCTTTTTCAATTTTTCCAAAAAATTCAGGTGTAATACTTTCTTTAATGTCAAAATCGTAATAAAAACCATCTTCAATTGCTGGTCCAATAGCATTTTTTGCATCTGCAAAAATTTTGTTTACTGCCTTTGCTAAAACGTGACTACAACTATGTCTTAGCATTTCTAATTCTTTTTCTTCCATTTTTTCTTTTCTCCCATTTTTTAACATAATTGATTGTCTTAGACTCTTTTTAAATAAAAAAAGCCCTTTGACAACAAAATTTGCCAAAGGACGAAAAATACTTATATATACTTTCCGTGGTTCCACCTTTATTGTTAATTTTTTAAATTAACCACTTTTAAAAGTTTTTTTACTTTAAACTTTAAATAAAAAAGCATAGAGCAAAAGTGGTTTCACTTTGAAAATGATCTTTTACGCAACTTCCACCAAAATGTTGCCTTCTCTGGTAAAGCCAAATTTCAAGCTACTTGTCTTATGTTTTACTATGATTACATAATAAATAATATATCACTTAACTTTTTTTGTCAATTTATTTTTTTATTTCAATCCTATTTGAAAAAAATTCATATAGATTTTTTAGCAATCGATCTTTTATAAAACTATTACAATGTATTATTATTTTCTGTGGATTTAAAGCAACCAAAGATGTTAATAGAGAACTATCATCGTAAATTATATTTTTTTCTAATAAAAAATCTTTTATACTATTTCCTTCTACATCACATAATAAATAACAATTTTCTTTAGAAAATATATTTACAACATATTGCCTATTTTCTAAATTACTAATTAAAAATTTTATTAATTCTAAAAACGAATCTCTAGATAATAAATACATAGCATTGTCATTTGCTAGCGAAATTAATTCTTTCCACTTGTGCTTTAAAAAACCTAATTTAAAATTTAAAAAAGAATTAACTATTAACTTATTATCAAATTTTAGTCTTTCGATTATTATTTCTTTATCAATATCACTATCAAAAACAATTAAGGATTTTATAAAAACTGACATTTCAATTGTTTTATTAATTTCAAAATCTAATCCAGATAAAATAAATTTCTTTTTAAAAAAAAGTAAGATTGATTCTGCAATTTTTTCTTTTATTATATTATGAATTTTAAATCTTTCTATAATCGGTACAGCTATTAATATTTTATAGCAATTTAAAGAATATAATCCAGTTATAATTCCATTATGCTTTTTTATAATCTTATTTAATTCTTTTTTAAAAAATTCAGAAGATTTTTCATCTTCAAAAGTTATTGAATATTCCCACATAAATAAAAATCCTAAAAATATTTTGTGCATTAAAAATTTTAATACTCTTTTTTAAATAAAATTAAAATTGTAAATTTATAGAAAATATTATATAAAAAGAATCTTTTATAAAAAAAAGAGCAACAAAAACTTTGTTACTCTTTTTTTATTTTATTAATTTATTTCATTAATGGGAATAAAACAACATCTCTTACAGACTCTTGATTTGTTAATAAACACATTAATCTATCAACACCAAAGCCTAAACCTGAAATTGGAGGCATACCATGCTCCATAGCAGTTAAAAAGTCTTCGTCTAATTCCATAGCTTCATCGTCACCTTGTTTTCTTGCGTTAGCTTGTTCTTCTAAAGCTTCTCTTTGAACGATTGGATCTACAAGTTCTGAATAAGCTTTACATATTTCATCGCCACAAACTAAAACTTGGAACATATCAATAAGACGATTATCTGCATCATTTCTTCTTGCAAGAGGAACTAAGCATGCAGGATAATTGTAAAGAATTGTTGGTTGTACAATGTTTTCTCTAATTTTTCTCTTATAAACTAAATCAATTACACCACCAACTGTTTTACATTGTTCAAATTCATCCATATTAAACAATTTAGTTTCAGCAACTTTATCTTTCAATTCTTTAACATCTGTATATTCTAAAACGTTAAAACCAAGAATTTCGTTAACTCTTTCAGTATAATTAATTCTTTCAAAATCTTTAGAAAAATCTAATTCATTATCTTTAAATTTTAAAACAAGATTACCATCATTTAATTCTTTAATAGCAGCTCTTATAAAATTAGTAAAGAAAGTAATATTATCTTCAAAATTCCAATAAGAAGCATACCATTCAACCATAGTAAATTCTTGTAAATGGCTTGGGTCCATACCTTCGTTTCTAAAACATTTAGCAACTTCAAAAACTTTATCAAAACCACCAGCAATAACTTGCTTTAAATATACTTCTGGAGCAATTCTTAAGTTGCATATTTTGTTTAAAGCATTGTGTTTTGTAAAGAAAGGTTTTGCACTAGCACCACAAACTGCACCTTGTAAAATAGGTGTTTCTACTTCTAAGAAACCATTATCTTCTAAGTATCTTCTCATGAAAGATAAAAATTTACTTCTTGCCAAGAAAACTTTTCTGCTTTCTTCATTACTTACAAGATCCATACATCTTTCACGATATCTTTGGTCTTGATTTGCTAAACCATGGAATTTTTCTGGTAAAGGCAAAATTGCTTTTGAAAGTAATTTAAATTCAAGAGTTCTTACAGTTTTTTCTCCTGTGTGTGTAGTATATAATTCACCACTTACACCTACAAAGTCTCCAGTATCAACCATTGACTTAAAGAAAGCATATGTTTCTTCATCAATTTCGTTTCTACCAATACTAATTTGTAATCTTGCATTAATATCTTCAATGGCAAAAAAGCTAAGTTTACCCATAATTCTTCTAAATGTAATTCTGCCGCAAACACTTACCTTTTGGCCATCTTCCATTGTTTTTGCTTCTTTAAGAGTGCATGTTCTATCAAATTTTTCTACATAAGGAATAACACCTTGTTCTTTTAATTTTTTAACTTTTTCCTTTCTAATATCAATTTCGCTTGATAAATTTTGCACTTTTTCATCCATATCTATAAATATCCTTTTTTAAAATAAGTAACACATTAATAACAATAAAAGCAATAAAGCCTATTTTTAAGCTTTATTACTTTTAAAGTTTATTTAAATAGATTTAAAAACTATTAATCTTTTTTAGTTTTTTTGTCAATTTTTTGTTTCTTTTCTTCTTCGTCCATCAATTTATTATAAACGTCAAATACTTTATCAATTATTTCAATGTCAGAAACAAGATTTAAATATTCTTCTTCCTCTTCGTTTTCTGGTTCAACAACTTCAAAAACTAAAGCTTCGTCTTCGCCGATACCTTCCATATTTTCAGTTGGTTTTAAAATTGCAAAAATTCTTTCTTCTACAGGAATAATAGCAATTTGTTCAAATTCAACTTTTTCACCTTTTTCGTTAAATAAAACTATAGGATCGTTATTATCTTCATCAAATAAACAATCAATTGGATTTTTAATTTCTTCTTGTTTTACTTCTTCACTCATTTTAATATTCTCCTTTATTTTGAGTATATATCTAAATAATTTTGCAAAATTATTGTAGCCGAAATTTTATCAATTACTTGTTTTCTTTTTTCGCGTCTCATATCTGCTTCAATAAGCATTCTTTCAGCTGAAGCACTTGTTAATCTTTCGTCTAAATATTTTACAACTAAACCAGTTTTATTTGCTAGTAAATCTCCAAATTGACGTGTAGCAATTGCTCTCTCACCTTCAGTTCCATCCATATTAATTGGTAAACCTAAAACAATTGTGTCGACTTCTTTTTCTTTTACTAATTTATTAAGATAATCTAAGTCTGCTTCTAAATTTTTACGGGTATAAGTTTCATAACCATTTGCGATGATGTTTAAAATATCACTAAAAGCAATGCCTATTCTTACTTCCCCATAATCTAAAGCCATTTTACGCATTTGTTAACCTCTAACAATTTAAACTAATTATTAACAATAATATTCTAGCACATACAATAAAAAAATAAAAGCATTTTTTAATTATGAAAAAACCACTTTAAAAAAGAGACATAAAAAGTAAAAATACTTATATATGCCTCTCCTTTATTTTTTATTTAGTAAATTATTTACCGTTTACTTGGCTCATAACTTCTTCTGCGAAGTCATCTTTCCTTTTTTCTAAGCCTTCACCCATTTCATAACGAGTAAATCTTCTAATAGAAATTTTTTCACCAATTTTTAATGTTGCTTCTGTAATTAAATCAGCAATAGTTTTTGATGGGTCTTTAACAAATTCTTGTTCCATTAAGCATACTTCTTTATAGTATTTTTTAATACGACCTTCAACCATTTTTTCAGCAATATTTTGTGGTTTGCCTTCGTTTTTAGCTTGAGCAATTAAAATTTCTCTTTCTTTTTCGATGTTTTCTTGTGGAACATCTTCTACTTTAACAAATTCAGGTTTAGCAGCTGCAATATGCATTGCAACGTCTTTTACTAAAGCAGCAAAGTCTTCGCCTTTAGCAACGAAGTCTGTTTCACAGTTAATTTCTACAAGAACACCAATTTTTCCGCCCATGTGAATATAACTACCAACAACACCTTCACCTGCAATTCTTGAAGCTTTTTTAGCAACTGAAGCAATGCCTTTTTCTCTTAAAAAAGCAACAGCTTTTTCCATATCTCCATCACTTGCTACAAGAGCTTTTTGACAATCTTGAATACCAGCACCAGTTTTTGCTCTTAATTCTTTAATATCACTAGCATTAATCATTTTTATTTTCTCCTTAAATTTTGTTTATTTATTTTGTTTTATAATTCAAGTTGATTATTTATTTGTGTCTGGTTGTGCAGTTGCTTCTTGGTTAATAGCTTCTGCCATGTTAATGTTTTGATTTTCGCCTTCTTCAGCAACTTCTTCAATATTTCTTAATGAAACACCTTCTTTTGCTTCAATAACAGCATCAGCCATTGCACTAACAATTAATTTAACTGCTCTAATAGCATCGTCGTTAGCTGGGATTGGATAGTCTACGTCATCTGGATCACAGTTTGTATCAACAATACCAACAACTGGAATATTTAAAGCACGTGCTTCTTTAATAGCAATGTGTTCTTTTTTAGGGTCAACTACAAACATAACACCAGGAAGTTCTGGCATATCTTTGATACCACCTAAAGATTTTTCAAGTTTTTCTTTTTCGTTTTTAAGTTGTGCAACTTCTTTTTTAGGTAATAAATCAAATTCACCAACTTGTTCCATTTGATTTAATTTGTTAAGTCTTGCAATTCTAGTTTTGATTGTTTTGAAGTTAGTAAGTGTACCACCTAACCAACGGTTAACAATGTAGAACATTCCGCATCTTTTTGCATCTTGTTCAATAGCTTCTTGAGCTTGTTTTTTTGTTCCTACGAACAAAATGTTTTTACCACTTGCAACCATATCTCTTATAAAATAATAAGCTTTGTCGCATAAAACTGAAGTATCTTCTAAGTTAATGATATGAATATCATTTCTAGTTGTAAAGATGTACTTCTTCATCTTTGGGTTCCATTTATTTGATTGATGTCCAAAATGAACCCCTGCCTCTAATAATTGTTTCATTGAAATTACTGGCATAAAATATAAATCCTCCTTCTTGTTAATCCTCCCTAAAATTTCGTAACATATAAAAAAAATTTTATTGTTACTAATACCCTTTTTATAAAAAGGCACAAGAAAAAATTCTAGGTGCGAATTTTAAACCTTGAGAGTATAACATACAAAAAAAAATTATGCAATAGTTTTGCACAATTTTTTTTGTAAATATAACGGTTAAAGAATATTAATCTTTAATACTTTTTAAAGCTTTTTTAATTTGTTTTTTACGATAATCTTCTACTGCTGCTTGAATACCTTCTTGAGCTAAAATTGAGCAATGAATTTTTACAGCTGGAAGTTCACCTAATTCATTTAAAACATCTTTATTTGTTACTTTTAAGGCTTCTTCAATAGTTTTACCTTTAATTAAATCCATTGCAACATCAGAAGAAGAAATAGCTGCAGCACAACCAAAAGTTTTAAATTTAGCATCAACAATAGTTTCATTTTCAACTTTTAAATATATTTTCATTATATCGCCACAAGTTGGATTTCCTACAGTACCTACACCATCAGCATTTTTAATCATTCCTGTGTTTCTTGGGTTTGTAAATCTATCAATAACATTTTCTGTATACATACTTTTTACTCTCCTTTCCTATTTCTTTTTTCTTTTTGCTCTTAATGGAGACATTTCTCTTAATTTAGCAACATTTTTCTTTAAAGTTTCAACAACATAATCAATTTCTTCTTTTGTATTATTTGTTCCAAAAGAAAATCTTATTGTTCCTTGAGCTTCTTCTGGTGGTAATCCAATTGCCTTTAAAACGTGAGAACTTTCTAATGTTCCACTTGAACAAGCTGAACCAGTTGAAACGGCAATACCAGCCATATCAAGTAATAACATAAGTGATTCGCCCTCAATTAAATTGAAAGATATACTTGCTAATCCTGGTAATCTTTGAGCATGATGACCATTAACTGATATATGTTGTATTTCTTCTTTAACACGAGAAACAAAATAATCTCTCAAAGTTTTTAATTTTTTATTTGTAATTGTATAGTCTCTTACTGTTGTTTCTACTGCTTATCCAAAGCCAACAATTGAAGCAAGGTTTAATGTTCCACCTCTTTTTCCTTTTTCTTGGTTTCCACCAACAATAAGGTTGTCAATTTTAACGCCTTTACGTAGATAAAGAGCGCCAATACCTTTAGGAGCATGAATTTTATGCCCACTAATACTCATTGCATCTACATCTAAGTCTTTAACATCAATTTTAAAACCACCTAAAGCTTGTACAGCATCAGTATGGAATAAAATATCTTTTTCGTGAGCTAATTTTGAAATTGTTTTTAAGTTTTGAATAGTACCAATTTCATTATTTGCAGCCATAACACTTACTAAAATTGTTTTTTGATTCATACAATGAATTAATTCAGCAATATCAACTAAACCTGTTTCGTCAACTGGTAAATATGTTACTTCAAAACCCATTTTTTCAAGTTTTTTACAACTTTCAAGAACACTATGGTGTTCAATTTGAGATGTAATAATATGGTTTCCTTTTGCTTTGTTTGCTAATGCTAAACCAATAATTGCCCAGTTATTAGCTTCGGTTCCACCCGAAGTAAAGTAGATCTCGCCCCTATCTGCATTTATACCTTCAGCAATACGATCTCTAGCTTTATCAACTAAATTTAAAGAATCTCTACCAAAAGAATGTAAACTATTTGGGTTACCAAAAGTTTCATTAAAAGCTGGTAACATTTCTGTTAATACTTCGTTTGAAACTGCAGTTGTTGCTGCGTTGTCTAAATAAATCCTTTTCATTAAAAATATCTCCCTTACTAAATCTTTTTATTCAAGACATCATACAATGTCATTTTATTTAATGTAGCATTTATACTTTGATATATAAATGTAAAAACATTTCTGTTTGGACAATTTACTTGATTACAATTTTTTTCCACACAATCGCTAGTATACAAATTACCTTCTAAAGCCGTCAAAATCCTACCTATTGTAAGTTCTTTTGGGTCAACTGATAAAATATATCCACCATTTAAACCTTGCTTAGAAACAACAATTTTTTGCTTTTTTAAAATTGACATAATTTTTTCTAAATAAGGTTCTGATACTCGAGACAATAATGCTAACTTACTGTTTGAAATTGGTGTTTCAGATTCATAATTCTTACCAAGTTCATATACTGCTCTTAGCCCATACCTTGCTTTTGAAGAAAATTTCATACAAATAAACTCCTACCAAATTTGTCTGATATTGAAATATTAACAAATAAAATAATTATTGTCAAGACCTAAAAAAATAAAAAAGAGTAAGAAAAATTTTTTCTTACTCTTAATTTCTATTAAATATTGTTTATAGTTTCAATAATTTGATTTTTTTGTCTTAAACCAACAATTCTTTCTACTTCTTTACCGTCTTTAAATAAAATCATTGTTGGAACGCTCATTACATTAAATTCTTTAGCAATATCTAAGCATTCATCAATATCTAACTTTTTAATTGTTGCTTTTTCTTTTACTTCATCAGCAACTTGTTCTAATACAGGTGCAAGCATTTTGCATGGACCACACCATGTTGCATAAAAATCAACTAAAACAAGACCTTTACCATTTTTAACTTCTGCTTCAAAACTTTCTGCTGTTAAATTACTAAGTTCCATTTTTCAAACTCTCCTATTTTTTTATTCGTTTTTCTTTTTCAAAGTTACTATATCACTTAAAAATTTTAAAGTAAACTTAATTTTTTAAATTTTTTATTTTATTTTTTATAAAACATATTTTCTTAAATCATGTTCTTTATTAAAGTTTGCAAATGCTTTTGTTACATATTCTTTATCAATAACAACATCTATTACAGGATGATCGCCACTTGCATTAAAGCTTATATCTTCTAATAACAACTCTAAAACAGTGTGAAGTCTTCTTGCACCTAAGTTTTCAGAAGTTTCGTTTTCTTCTTCAGCATATCTTGCAATTTCTTTTAAAGCTTCAGTTTTAAAAGTTAAGTTAATATTATCAACTTTTAAAAGCTCTTGATATTGTAAAGTTACAGCATTTTTTGGTTCTGTCAAAATTTTATAAAATTCTTTTGCTGTTAAATTTTCTAGTTGAACCCTTATTGGAAATCTACCTTGTAATTCAGGAATTAAGTCTTCTACTTTTGAAACATGGAAAGCTCCAGCTGCAATAAATAAGATGTAATCGGTTTTTACAATGCCGTATTTAGTATTTACTGTACAACCTTCAACAATTGGTAAAATATCTCTTTGAACACCTTCTCTACTTACTTCTGGTCCATTTTTTCTGCCAGAAGAACCTGCAATTTTATCAATTTCGTCAATAAATATTATACCTTCTTGCTCAGCTCTTCTAATTGCTTCTGATTTAACAGTATCCATATCAACAACTTTTTCGCATTCTTCTTGATATAAAATTTCTCTTGCTTCTTTAACTGTTAATTTTCTTTTTTTCTTTTTTGAAGGAAATAATCCACCAAACATATCGCCAATATTAATTTCCATACCGTTTCCTGGCATCATTTCAAATGATTTAGGAGTTTCAGCAACTTCCATTTCAATATAATCGTCATCATATTTACCATTAAGTAAGTTTTCTTTAATATAATTACGATATTCTTCTCCATTTACATCAACGCCGTCAATGGTAGATTTTTTTATAGGATAAATTAAATCAAAAAGTCTTTTTTCTACATTAGGTTTTACTTTTTCTATTACTTCATTGTATTTTTCGTCTTTAACAAGTCTCACAGAAGCTTCAACTAAATCACGAACCATACTTTCGACATCTCTACCTACATAACCTACTTCAGTATATTTAGTAGCTTCAATTTTAATAAAAGGAGCTTTTACAAGTTTTGCAAGTCTTCTTGCTATTTCAGTTTTACCAACACCAGTAGGTCCTTTCATAATTATGTTTTTTGGTGTTATTTCTTCTTGCATTTGTTTAGTTAAACGACTTCTTCTATATCTATTTCTTAAAGCAATAGCCACAGCTTTTTTTGCTTTATCTTGACCTACAATATATTTATCTAATTCTTCTACAATTTGTTTTGGTGTTAAATTCATTTTTAAACCTCCTCAACTGTAACATGGCCATTTGTAAATACACATATGTCACTTGTTATTTTTAAAGCTTTTAAAGCAATTTCTTTTGCAGATAAATCTGTATTTTCAATTAAAGCACGAGAAGCAGCTAAAGCATAAAATTCACCACTTCCAATAGCTGCAACACCATACTCAGGTTCAAAAACATCTCCATTACCTGAAACATAAAGTAAATTATCCTTATCGGCAACAAGCATTAAAGCATCTAGTTTTCTTACATACTTATCTTCTCTAAAACCAATAGCAAGTTCTACAGCACTTCTCATTAAATTACCACTAAACTTTTGTAAAAGTTCTTCAAATTTGTTTGATAAACTAAAAGCATCTGCAGCAGAACCAGCAAAACCTATAATAACTTTATCGTTATAAATTCTTCTTACTTTAACAGCATTATTTTTTACAATAAATTTTTCTCCAACAGTTACTTGTCCATCTCCAGCAATAGCAGTTTTGCCATTTCTTTTAACTGCAACTATTGTTGTACTTCTCATTCCTTCCATATTATTCTCCTACACTTTTAATTTGATTATTCACTTCTTCCAAAGCTCTATCAACTATTTTTTGCTTTTTTAATTTATCATCTTTTATTCTTTCTGACAATGGGCTAACTATTCCAAAATTTGCATTCATTGGTTGAAATTTTTTAGCTTCGCAAGTTGTAATGTAATTTATTATAGCACCAGTCATTGTTTTTGAAGATAAATTAAGTAAAGGTTTTTCATTTAAATACAAATAAGCATTAATTCCTGAAATTAAACCACTCATTGTACTTTCCATATATCCTTCAACACCACTAAGTTGACCAGAAATAAAAATTTTTTCATTATTTTTTAGTTGAAATGTATTTCTTAATAATTTTGGAGCATTAATAAAAGTATTTCTATGCATTACTCCATATTTAACAAAAGTTGCATTTTTTAATGCAGGAATTAAGCTAAAAACTCTTTTTTGTTCACCGAAAGTTAGATTTGTTTGAAAACCAACCATATTATATAAACTATTTACATTATCTTCTTTTCTAAGTTGAACTACTGCATAATACTTTTGTTTTGTAATAGGATGGTCTAAACCAACAGGTTTTAAAGGACCAAATCTTAAACTATCTTCTCCCCTTGTAGCCATAATTTCAACAGGCATACAACCTTCAAAAATTTCTTTTTTCTCAAAATCTTTAAGTTCAACTCTTTTTGCATTAATTAACTCATTATAAAAAGTTAAATATTCTTCTTTTGTCATTGGGCAATTAATGTAATCGCCAGAACCTTTATCATATCTATCTTTTACATAAGCATTTGTCATATCAATTGTTGAAAAATCAATTATAGGGCTAGATGCATCATAAAAGTATAAAGTGTCAGAATCTAAAATAGATTTTAAATGATTTGACAAGTCATTTGTTGTTAAAGGTCCAGTAGCTACAATAACAACTCCTTCGGGTAAAGATGTTACTTCTTTTGATATAAAGTTTATGTTTTTAAAACTTTTTATTGTATTTGTAACTTCTTCAGCAAACTTTTCTCTATCAACAGCTAAAGCGTTGCCTGCTGGAACGCTGCAATTATAAGCTGTTTTTAATATTAAACTATCAAAAAGCTCTAACTCTTTTTTCAATAAACCCGAAGCTGTATTTAAATCTGTTGATTTTAAACTATTACTACAAACAATTTCAGCAAAATTTGAATTAGAATGAGCAGGTGTAAATTTAGTAGGCTTAATATCATACAAGTCTACTTCAATTCCCCTTTTTGCCAATTGATAACTGGCTTCACAACCTGCTAAGCCAGCCCCTATTACTGAAACTTTTTTTGTAGTCATTTTTTATCTTCTTTTATTTTTTATTTTCTATTACTTTGTCTTCTTGTTTTTCAAAGTCACAATCTTTATTTGAACATTTATAATTTAAATTAGTTTTTGTTTCTCTTACAGTTAAATATCTTTTACATTTTGGACATCTTAAATTTGTAGGTTTTTCCCAACTAGCAAATTTACAAGTTGGATAACCACTACAACCATAAAATATTTTTCCAAATCTTGTTTTTCTTTCAAAAACTTCTTTACCACATTCAGGGCAAGTGCAAACTGAATTTTTTGGTTCGTCAAAACTCTTTATGTTTTTACAATTTGGGAAGTTAGGACAAGCTAAAAACTTACCAGTTTTACCTTCTCTAACGACCATATTTGCACCACATTTTTCGCAAACAACATCACTTACTTCAAGTGGTACACTTACCTTTTTAGAACCCCTTACAGCATAAATAACTTCTTTTTCAAAATCTCCATAGAAGTTTTTAATAACTTCTTGCCATTGCATTGAGCCTTCTTCAATTTTATCTAGGTTATCTTCCATTTCAGCAGTAAATGAAATATTCATAATATCTGCAAAATATTTTTCTAAAAACTCTACTACTGTTACACCTAATTCTGTTGGAATTAAATATTTTCCATCTTTATTTGTATAACTTCTATTTAATAAAACAGCAATTGTTGGCGCGTAAGTAGCTGGACGGCCAATACCTTTTTCTTCCATTGTTTTAACAATACTAGCTTCAGTATATCTTGCTGGTGGTTTTGTGAATTTTTGATCTTTTGTTAATTCTAATAACTCTAAAACATCATTTTCATTTAACTTAGGTAGTTTTATTTCAGTTGAATTCTCATTGTTTTCATCAACTTCTTCATAAACTTTATAAGCACGAGTAAAACCTGCAAACAAAGGAGTTTTTCCAGCAACTTTAAAAGTATAATCACCTGCTTCAATAATTACAGACATTGAATCATATGTTGCTTGAGACATTTGGCTAGCTACAAATCTTTCATAGATAAGTTTATATAATTTGTAGTTATCTGGAGTCATATATTTTTTTACTGACTCTGGAGTTTTTTCTAAACTAATAGGTCTAATTGCTTCGTGAGCGTCTTGTGCGTTTTTCTTTGATTTAAAAACATTATAAGAACTTGGAGCAAAATCTGCACCATAATTTTTAATAATATATTCTTTAGCCTTTGCTTGTGCTTCAGGTGAAACACGTGTTGAGTCGGTACGGATATAAGTAATAAGAGCAGTTTTGCCTTCTTCACCCAATTCAACACCTTCATATAACGCTTGAGCACTTTTTGTTGTTTTAGCAATACTCATACCAATTTTATTTAAAGCATCTTGTTGCATTGTACTTGTAATAAATGGTGGTGGTGGGTTTGATTTTGTTACTGTTCTTTTTACTTCCCTAACAATAAAATTTTGATTTTTTAAATAATCTAAAACTTCATTTGTTTGATCAAAATTTTCTGGAACAAACTTTTTAGATTTATATGTTGCTAAAGCAGCCTTAAATTTTATAGAATCTTTATTTAATACTGCAGCTACGTTCCAATATTCTTTTGGTTTAAAGTTTAAAATTTCTTTTTCTCTATCAACAATAATCTTTAAAGCAACAGATTGAACCCTACCTGCACTTAAGTTTGATTTTATTTTTTTACAGATAATAGGAGAAATTTTATAACCTACTAATCTATCAAGGATTCTTCTTCCTTGTTGAGCATGAACTAAATCCATATTTATTCTTCTTGGATTTAGAACAGCATTATTAACTACTGCTTTTGAAATTTCGTTAAACTCTACTCTACAAGTTTCATCTTCTTTAATATTTAAAATTTTACCTATATGCCAAGAAATTGCTTCACCTTCTCTATCAGGGTCGGTTGCGAGTAAAACTTTTTCTGCTTTTGCAGATTTATCTTTTAATTCTTTAATAATACTTTCTTTACCTGGCATAATTTCATATTGAGGTTCAAAATTTTTACTTATATCTACACCCATAGTTTTTACAGGTAAATCACGAATATGACCTTTTGTAGCAACTACATCATATTCTTTTCCTAAATATTTTTTTAATGTATCCCTTTTACCAGGACCTTCTATAATAACTAACTTCATTAATACCTTCTTTTTAATTGGTTAAATAATAAATATTTCCCGCAAGTTTTTTAATTATTTCACGAATTGAAAGTGTTGTCAACAAACTATTAAGCGTTTTAACAGGCAATTTTGTTAATTCAACTAACTCTTGAAAAGACTTTTCTCCAGTAGTTAAAACGTTGATAATTATACTTTCTTCTAAAGATAAATTATAAACTGCTTTTGCTTTTTTTTGTAAGCAAATGTCATATTCTTCTAAAATATCTTCACTTGTAATAACGGCTTTTGCTTGTCCATTAACAATCATACGATTTGCCCCTACACTAGTTTGACTAGTAATATTGCCTGGAACAGCAAAAACATCTTTACCATATTCTAAAGCATAATTTTTTGTATGAATAACGCCAGACTTTTCTTGTGCTTCAGTTATTAAAATCCCTTTACTTAGACCAGCAATTATTCTGTTTCGTATTGGAAACATATATGACTCGGTTCTTTTTCCAGGTCTAGTTTCAGTAATCAACAAACCATTATTTTCTATTATTTGTTTAGCTAAATTATTATTTGTTGGCGGATATATTTCGTCTAATCCACCAGCTAAAACTGCAATTGTTTTTCTCTTGTTTGCTAAAGTAATTGAGTGCGCCACCGTATCCACACCTGAAGCAAGGCCACTAACTATTGTAAAGTCAGCTTGAACTAAATCTTTTGTAAATTTTTCTGTTACTAATTTACCATAGTTAGTTATATGCCTTGAACCAACAATAGCAAAGCAATCTGTTTTCAATAAAGATATATCACCTTTGTAGTATATAATATAGGGTGGTGTATCTATATTTTTTAAGTAATATGGATATTTATCAGAAAAACAAGTTATAAAAGATATTCCTAATCTATTAAGATTATTTATTATTTCATTTATAACATAATCTGTTGCTTGAGTTTTAAGAATATTAAACTCTTCTTCAGTTAGTATATTAAGTATATATTCTTTTTTATCATTAAATGTTTTTAACTCTAATATATCTCCTGGATATTCAAATAGGTTTAATAGTTTATCTTTCTTTTTATACGACATAAAATCATAACTATCTAACCATAATAATGCTTTATCGTCTTTATTCATTAACTTTATCCTATGTATTCTTATATTATATTGTTTTTCCATACACTAACAGCATATATATTATATCCAATACTTTTCATCTAAACTTCTATAATTTATAGCTTCAAATATATGTTCTTGTTTTATATCTTCGCTTCCGTCTAAATCAGCAATTGTTCTTGCTACTTTTAATATGCGATTATATGCTCTTGCTGTAAGTTTTAAACTATCAAATGCAAGTTGTAACATTTTATTACTGTCAGCATCTAGTTTACAGTATTTCTTAATCATACTATTTGTCATCTTGCTATTGCTATATATATTTTGGTTTTTATATCTATTGTTTTGTATTGCTCTAGCAAAATCTACTCTCTTTTTGATTTCTGAAGAACTTTCTTCTTGTATTTCTCCACTTATATCTTCATATGTTACGCTATCTACTTCAATATACATATCTATTCTATCCATTAACGGACCACTTAACTTACTTAAGTATTTATGTATTTGATTTGGGCTACATTTACATTGTTTTTGAGTAGAACCGTAATTACCACACGGACAAGGATTCATACTAGCTATTAAAACAAAGTTTGCAGGATATTCAACTGTTTGTGCATTTCTTGTAACAGTAATTGTTCCATCTTCTAAAGACTGCCTTAAAGACTCTATTGATTGTCTTGAATATTCTGGCATTTCGTCTAGAAATAAGACTCCGTTATGTGCTAAACTTATTTCACCTGGTTTAGCATTTCTACCACCACCAGTTAAAGATACTGTTGTTGCTGTGTGGTGTGGTGTTCTAAATGGTCTTTCTGTTAAGATACCTACATTTTTATCTAATGTTCCTGCTATACTGTGAATTTTTGTTACTTCTAACGCTTCGTCAAAAGTCATATCTGGTAAAATTGTGGGAAAAGCTCTTGCCAACATTGTTTTTCCACTTCCTGGTGGGCCTATTAATAAAACGTTATGGCCACCTGCAGCAGAGATTTCTAAAGCTCTTTTTGCACTTGCTTGCCCTTTGATTTGACTGAAATC
>JAFWWV010000141.1 GCA_017523305.1 Clostridia bacterium | reverse complement strand
TTTTCAAATTAAAAGAGTGCTGATACACTATTTAAGTGTTTGCACTCTTATTTTTTTATACAATTATTTGTTTGAAGTAAGCGTTTTAGTTTTACCTCTTTGTTTTCTATGTTGTGAAATAAATTCTAATCTTTTTGCATTTTCTATATCTAAATAAGATTTAAGACTAATTAACTCTTCTTTTGATAATAACATATCAGGCTCAACAACACCATATAAATCAACCGATTTTTTATGGTCGCAATAATACTCATATTTTCTCATTTTAATCCATGCTTGTTTATGTTCTAAATCAGCTTTTGGTAGTGGTTTATAATCATCACTCCCTGAAATGTTATATATTACTGGCTCATATTTTATCCTAAAGGCTCTTTCTATGTATGAATTTCTCCACATATCAGCATTTTTTTCTAAACCTTCTTCAATAGCATCTTTATTCATTCCCATAGCAACTAAAGTATCAACAACACCTTTTCTAAAAGCAATATCACAATATGGCATTATTAAGCAAGCGTCGCCGCCTAAATTTTCATCAATAATCCAATTCTCGCCACCGCCATCAATCCATTCTATTTGCCACTTAACAATAGTTTGTTCATATTCATGAACTTTTTGTTTAAATAAATCTGATGAATTGATAAAATCTAACACTCTATTGTAATACTCAGGTGCTAAATTAGCCTCGCTTAAAATTTTTTTTGCAAGTAATTTATTATTTCTTAAATTTGATTGTAAAATTTCATTTGGTCTTCTAAAACAAGCAGAACTCCACCATCCAGTTGTAGGAAAAAAATTATTTATTGTATCAGTTAATATAGTATTTAGTTCATCGTCATTACTTGGATAAACATAATTTATTTCCATTGCTTGTTCTTGCTCTTGAACTTGTTGCTTTTTAGTTTGATTTAATTTATTTCTTAGATTAAGTAAATATTCTTTTAAAGACATATTAACATCCCCTTTCAAAGTATCAAATATTATAGCATAAAAATTGATTTTGTCAAATGATAACCACTTTTTCGTTAAATATTTAGACAGTTTTGTTAAACTTAAAATCTTCACACAAGGTTGCAATTTAAAATATAATTGATTTGTAAAATCTAAAAGAGATTTTGCAAGGAGGTGTTTAACATCTATAATGTTTATCAAAATAAATACTTTAATAACCTACTACTCAATATGGTTGAAGTAAAATATGTTGTAAGCAACACTATTGATACCGAAGATTTCTACTTATGCCTAAACAATGCTAATAGACAATACGATAATAGTTCTATTACATTTAAGGTTATGTTATATCTTGTTAGTCTTTTAACTGATAATGGGCTTAATGATAACACTTGTATCATTTCAACTGATGACATACAAAGAAAGTTAAGCATAAGCAACATTAACTCATTTAAAGGCTCACTTGATTACATATCATCACTAACATTTAATTATAAGTTAGAGAAAATTAACAAATGGCAATATGTAGATAATATCTTTGCATCATATACCCAATTTAAAGGCTATTTTAAGGTAGTATTTAGTGATGAGTTCATTACTCTACTTGATAGGTCTAAACAATTCTATCAAATCCCTAAAGGGCTTTTAAATAGCGATATTAGGTATTATAGAAATAGTATTTTTATGGCTAACTATATTTTGCTACACCAAAGGCGAAATATGAGGCAAGATAAGGAAAAATATAGACATACCATATCAGTTGCTAAACTACTTGAATATAGCCCATTTATACCGAAATACGAGGAACTAGACACAAGACAAAGGCAAGTATCAAAATGTATCATTAAGCCATTTGAAAACAACTTGAACTTTGCTTGTAGCCTACTAGGTAAAGTATGGAACTATATTGATGAGGAACCGACAAACTATATTGATTTCATAAAAGCCAAAATCTATGTTAGTTAGTAGGTTTAGTCCATTAGATAGTAGATATTCTACTTTAGATAGTAGGTGCCACTCTTACAAAGCCTTTATCTATAAAGGTTTGAGAGGTGGTCTATTCTCTAATTATACTAATAATACTAATAGAGCCCACCAACTCTTTGAGGAGTGGTGGTCTGTCTAATGAAATTGAAGGTTTATAGGTGTAATGTTTTAACAAAATTATGCAAGAGTATATTATATTAACTACTATACTCTAGGAGGACAAAACAAATGAATACAGAGTTAAAGAATACTACCGATACATTACAAGACTATTTGTCATACATACAAGATGATACACAAGTTAAAAAGATAAGAACAGGCTTTGATAAGTTAGATAATTTGCTTAATGGTGGGTTGCCTAATGGTTTGATAACTTTAGGTGCTATACCGAGTTTGGGAAAAACTACTTTTGCTTTACAAGTTGCTGATAATATGGCTAGTATGGAAAACACAAAAGTTTTGTTTTTCTCTTTGGAAATGACTAAGTTTGATATTATCTCAAAGAGTTTAAGCCGAATAAGTTATTTAGCCGAAGAATTAGGAAACTATACTTTTGATGATTTATTATCAAATGATGAGAAAGTAGATTATGAGGCTCTACTAAGCAAATACGAGCCGATAGCCAACAACTTATATACGATAGACTATATCTATGATATACGAGATATTGAGGCTTTTATAAGACAATTTAAGGACTTGCACGAGAACGATAATGTTGTTGTAATTATAGACTACTTACAATATATCTTGTGTGGTAATAACGGCAACGATAAGCAAGTTGTTGATATAATAACCAAAGAGCTAAAAGAGTTAGCCAAAGAACTTAATATTTGTATCATAGAAATTAGTAGCCTTAATAGAACCAATTATAGTGGTAGTATCACAATGGAAAGTTTTAAAGAAAGTGGTAGCATAGAATACACTAGCGATATTCTTATGGGTTTAGAATATGTAAATAATGGTGCTAATGAACGAGAATACGAGGCTAAAAGAAACCCAAGAAAGATAACATTAAGTGTTATC
>JAFWWV010000140.1 GCA_017523305.1 Clostridia bacterium | reverse complement strand
TGCTTAGTTGTTATAACTATTTGTTTTATTTTTAGTCCAGATAAATCTGTTTTATCTTTTATTACTTCACTTTTTGGGGTAACAACGGTTTTCTTACTTGCAAAAGGTTTTGTTTTTGCTCCTATAACTGATTTTATTTACAATATTTTATATTCGGCTGTATCTATTGTAATGTGTTATTATGGTGAAGCTCTTATTTATATTTTTATTATGATGCCTATAACAATTTCAGCTCTTGTTAGTTGGATTAAAAATAAAAATAGTGATGATAACACTGTTAAAGTTAATGTTATTAGTAAAAAAGAGTGGTTGTATTTAGTTTTAGCTACAATTGGAGCTACAATAGGTTTTTACTTTTTATTAAAAGTTTTAAATACAAGAGAATTAATTATTAGCACAATTTCACTTATATCTTCAATGTTGGGTGGGTACTTAATTTTTAGAAGAAGTGCTTATTATGCAATACCTTTTATAATAAATGATGTAATTTTAATTATACTTTGGGGCTTATCAATATTTGAATTTGGTTTAATGTACTTACCAAATGTATTATCATTTTTTGTATTTTTATTTAACGATTCTTATGGTTTTGTTAGGTGGAAGAAAAGTGAAAAGTCTTTGAAAGAAGAAAATTCTAAACAATAATTTATATCAAGAGATTATAAATCGTCAGCATCTTGTATAGGTTTTTCTTGGTTTTTAGTAGAACCCGTATATGAGCCTTGTGGATCGGTTTTGCTTAAAAAACATTTATTTAAATAATTTTTATTTGTACTATTTTTATTTTTTTTCATATATATAGTATTAACAAAAACTTTATTTAATATGTGTAAATTTTTTTTAAAATTTAAAAGTAATTTGAATAAGTAAAAAAAAACAATAAAAAAACAATAGAAATAACAAAAATAATAATTAAAAAATAAATAAAAAAAAATATAAATTAAAAAAGTTTAAAATATACTTTTATTATGTTATAATTACTTAAACTTTTTTTAAAAAGAGAGAGAAAATTTTAAATGGAAAAATATGTTGTAGTTTTTGGTGGTTGCAGTTGGGATAGTACTTTTAAACAAAGGCAAGATTTGTCTTACCCAGATGTAGCAGATATTGGTCTTCCTGGTGGTAAAGGTGCTAATCAAGCAATAGCAATTGCTAGGGCAGGATATAATGTAAAAATGATTTCAATGTTAGGGGACGACGAAGTAGGCAAAAAGATTTTACAAAATTTAAAAGATAACAACATTAATGTTAGTTGTGTTGAAATTTTAAAAGGTGTAAAAAGTGATGGTGCTCAATTATTTGTAACCCTTACTGGCGATAATGAGATTAAAAGAATAAGAGAAAGTATTGACCATTTTAATGTTGAAATGATTAGTAAATATGCTGAAGTTATTAAAAATGCTGAATATGTTGTAACACAAACAAAAGTTAAAAGAGAAGTTATTGAAGCTTTAATTAATTTTTGTTTTGAAAACAAAGTAAAAACAGTAGTAACACCTTGCCCAGCAAAAGGTTATGATTTTGAAGATGAAAATACAAGAAAGTTATTTGAAAAAATAACCTTTATAACTTCAAATGAGCAAGAAATGAAAGACATTATGAAAAATGATGATTTTGAATATTGCATAGATAAATTACCAAACCTTATTGCAACAGCAGGACCTAAAGGCGTTAACTTTTGTGATGAAGAAGGTTTTTTTATAAATATTCCTGCAGTTGAACCAAGAGAAATGAAGGACTCAACTGGGGCAGGAGATACTTTCTGTGGTAACTTTTTAGTAGCTCTTCTTAATGGTTTTAATAAAACTCAAGCAGTTAAAATGGGTGTTTGGGCTGCAACTTTAAAACTAGAACATTTTGGGGCTCAACCAGGTATGCCTACTTCACAAGAATTAAAAGATAGAACAACTGATGTTGTTTGGTAAAAAATAAAAAAACACTAGATAGTTTTTCTAGTGTTTTTTTTGGTTTAAAATGAAGTTAAATATTTAAATAAATTTTCTTTGTTACAAAAGTTTCCGTTATCATATTTAGACATTATTAAATCAATATTATATGAGTGGTAAATAAATCTGTATAAATTTGAAGCAACTATTAAAGAGTTGTTTTTTGCCCTTAAACTATCGGATAGGTAACTTGAATAGAATAACGATTGAATTAAAGATATATATACAAAAGAAGCGTTTATGTAAGACACAAATTCTTTATCTTTAATAATATTAAAAGTTTCGATATTTAAAACATAGAATAAAATGTTATATAAATTTAAATTTTTGTTTAGTGATTTTTGTGCTTGTTTATATGTTTTTTTAAAGTTAAGGTTATTAAAATCAAAATTCAAATAAAATTTAAATAGGTTGTTTATATTTTTATTTGCAACTTTTAAATCATAATTATTTTTTACAACTGAAAGTTGTGAAGATTTTATAAAATCATAATCTTTTTTTGTTTTATATTCTTTGTATAAAGAATCAAAATATTTTTTATTAAATTTATTGTTAAATTCTTCTATGCTTTTTTCGGTATATTTTTGTTTAAAATATTTATCTGCATTGTAAGCAAAGGCAAGTAATACATACATAGTTTTATAAAGGTTTGCTTTTTTATTATATATGTATTTTAATTTTTCAAAAAAATAGTCATAAAATTTTAAAGTTAAAGTTTCTTGTTTAGTTTCTTTTCCTTTAATTTTTACAATTTCAGTTTCTTTATCAAAAATATTTGCTTTTTTAATTAAATTAATTACTTCTGGGCAAGATAAAACTAAATATTTTTGTTGAATATTAATTAAATATCTTTCTGCTCTTGGATAGGTTTTGCATACTTCACAAAGCATATTATGTCCATATTCTTTTTGAATTTTACACATTTTTTCACTGTCTAAAAAAGGGCAGTAATTTTTATTCATATATATATGTTTGCTGTTTTGTGAGATATGCTCTACAAGATAATCGCCAAAACTATTGCACAAACTTTTGTATGCTTCAAGTGTTTTATCATCTACTTTAACATTCCAACCATAACAACAAGTAGATACACATTTATCGGCACTACATTTAAAGTTTTTTAAGTATGGATATGTAATAAATCTATAATTAATCATAGTTAAATATTACCACTATATATTTTAAAAGTCATTTAATTTTTATATATATAAAAATAGTAGAGAATTATAGTTTTTAATTTGTTAAAAATTTGTTTTAGTAGAAATTCTCTTTTAAAGAGAGTTGCAAAATTTACTCTAATTAAATTATACAAAACTTTAGAAGAAATTATACAAAAATTATTTGTTAATTTGTTATTTATATATTAAATTATTTGTGTAAAACAAAAGATAAAAAGAAGGGGAAGTTAAAAAATGATTTTGTACTTAAGCATTATATTTTTTGCAATGGTTTTAATAATTTCATTTAACATTTTATTTAACTTGCAAAAATTTGGTTTAACACCAACTTATGTTATTTTAGGTGTAATTTTAGCTGTTATATTTTCAATAGCAATTGATGCTTTAGTTGCTCTTGCAATAAGATTTATACCTGAAAATAAATTCAACCCATTTAGCAAATATTTTAAAGGCAAAAAATGGGAAAAGAAATTCTACGAAAAATTAAATATTAGAAAATGGAAAGATATGATACCAGAACTTGGTAAAACTTTAAAATACTTTGATAAAACCAAAGTAGAAAGTAAACCTACTCCAGAGTATTATGTAAAGTTTTTAAGAGAAACTTGTATTGCTGAAGTTTTACACTTAGCAATTATTCCATTTACTTTTGTGTTAGCATTTATTTTTCCACTAAAATATTTTTGGTGTATTTCATTTCCTATAATTCTTGTAAATATTTTCTTACAAATTTTACCAACTTTTGTACAAAGATATACAAGACCAAAACTTATTAAGGCTTATGAAAGATTATTAAAATATCAAACTCCACAAGAAGGGGTTGTTGAACCTGCTAAAGAAGAAAAAACAAAAGCTGTTGAAGTAGAAGTTAAGGAAGAAAAAACAACTACTGCAAAAGCAAAAAAACAAAATATAAAAACAGAAGAAAAAAATGCTGAAAAAACAAAAAAAGAAACTAAATCTAAAAAAGCTAGCGACGAAAACGCTAACAAAAACTAAGGAGAAAAAATGACTAAGGGTAGAAAGTTTGAAATATCTGCAGATAGTACTTGTGACTTGTATGCTGATGAAATTAAAGAATATGATATTACAGTTGCACCACTTGATTTTGTTATAACTAAAGATGATGAAGTTGTTGAAGAAAGAGATAACTATAAAAGTTATGATGAATATGTTGAGTTTTATAACAAACTTAGAAAAGGTTGTTTAGCAAAAACTTCAATTTTAAATCTTCAAGCTCATGTTGATATGTTTACATCGCTTGCAAAACGTGGTGTTAAAAATTTATTACATATTTGTCAAAGTTATGGTTTAAGTCCAACACTTGATAACGCAAACAAGGCTATTGAGATTGTAAAAAAAGATTACCCTGATATTGACTATGTTGCTATTGAATCTCGCACCACAACAGTAGGTGAAGGTATGCTTGTAAAAAGTGCAATTAAACTTAGAGATGATGGTAAAACTAAAGAAGAAGCTGTTGAAGTTTTAGAAAAAATTAAACACAATATACAACACTTTATTTTAGTTAACGATTTAAAATTCTTAGCACGTGGTGGAAGAATTGGTCAAGCAAGTGCAAGTATTGGTTCATTACTTCAAGTAAAACCAATTATTCAATTTGATAAAGAAGGCAAATTAAAAATTTGTAAAAAGGAAATTGGTTTAAACAAAGCTTTAAATGGTATTGTTAACGAATATAAAAAATTTACTGTTAATAAAGAATTTCCTTATATTTGCATTGTTCATACCGATAACTTACCACTTGCACAAAAACTTCAAGGTTTGTTAAAAGAAAAATACGGCATTGAACCTGAAATACGTATTATGGGGCCTATAATTGGCGCTCACGTTGGTCCTGGTGCTGTTGCTTATGCTTTTATTAGTAACGAAGAAAGACCTTGCTAAGCCTTAAAAAAACAGCTTAAAAACTTTTAAAGTAAAAAGAAAAAACTTTTTTATTTTAAAGTTAAAAAAGCAAAATAAAAAAATTAAATAAAAAAACAGAAAATATATTACATTTTGTTATAAAGTGTGATATATTTTTTTTGTATTAGTTTTGTAGGAAAAACAAAATAAAAAAAGACAGTAACAAATTAAAAAAAAGGACATAAAAAAAATGAAATGCAATTTATGCCCACGCAAATGCAATACAGATGTTTTAGTTAACACTGGTTATTGTGGTAAGAGTGGCGAAAACATTAAAATAGCAAAAGTTATGAGACATATGTGGGAAGAACCAGTTATAAGCTATAAAAATGGTAGTGGAGCAATATTTTTTTCTAATTGCTCTTTACGATGTTGTTACTGTCAAAACTATCAAATTTCTCATCTTGGTTGTGGTAAAGAGTGTAGCGTACAAGACTTAGCAAACTTTATTAAAAAACTAGATGAAAGTAATGTAGAAAATATTAATTTTGTAACCCCTACACATTATACTGATAAAATATTACAAGCACTAAAGTTATATACACCAAAGGTTCCTGTTGTTTGGAATACAAGTGGGTATGAAACTGAAGAGAATATACAAAAACTTAAAAGTTATGTAGATATCTTTTTATTTGATTTTAAATATTGTAGCGAGCAAAAGTCTCAAGAATATTCAAAAGCAAAAGATTATTTTAAAGTGTGTTTAAAAGCATTAAAAAAGGCTAGAGAAATAGTACCTAAAGACCAAGTTGAAAATGGCAAAATGAAAAAAGGTATTATTGTTAGACATTTAGTTTTGCCTGAAATGTGGCAAGATAGCATAAAGATTTTTGAAAGCATTAAAAGGGAAGTAGGAACTGATATTTATATTAGTTTAATGAGTCAATATGTTCCTTTTTATAAAGCAAAAGAAATGGAGTGTTTAAATAAAAAAGTTAAACCACTTGAATATAAAAAAGTATTAAATAGTATAAACGAACTGGGTTTTGAAAAAGGTTTTATTCAAGACTATTCAAGTTCTAGTTGTGAATATACTCCAGACTTTAACTTAGATAAATTTTTTGAAATTTAAGTTTTTGATTTTAAAAAATAAAAAAGCAAAAAAAGTTTTGTAAATTTATGTTTTACTAAATTAGTTTTTTTGTAAAAAAGTTATTAAATAAATTTGTAATATTTATAGGTAGAAGAAAAGTGTTTTTTATGGGGAAAAAGACACTAGTTTTTTTTGCACGCAAAAATAAGGTATATAAACATAAAATAATTTATATAAGTTTTTATTTTGTTAAAAAACTTTAAAGAATAAAAAAAAGTTTATGAAAAATTAAAACAGAAAAAAGATATACAAAAATAATTTGTAAAAAAATAAAACAAAGCAAACATAAAAAAGAGTAATTAAAAAAAATTAAAATAGAAAAATACAAAAAATTAAAAAAGAAAAAAAGGAAGAATATAAAAAATGAAAAATAATATAAAAGATTTAATTGGTAATACACCCTTAATAAAAATAAGATATAGTTTAAATAACAAAATAAAAAACGCATACTTTAAAGCAGAGTGGTTTAACTTTACAGGTTCTATTAAAGATAGGGTTGCTTATCAAATTTTAACAGATGCAATAGATAGTGGTAAGTTAAAACCAGGTCAAGAGATTGTAGAAGTAACTAGTGGTAATATGGGACTTTCGCTTGTAGCAGTTGCAAAAAGTTTTAATATTTCTACCGTTATTTTTATGCCAGAGTTTATGAGTGAAGAAAGAAAAACTCTTTTAAAAATGTATGGAGCAAATTTAAAATTAACAAAAAGTTTTAATGATGCTTTTGAACTTTCACAAGTTTATGCAAAGAAAAACAACGCTTTTTTAACCCGTCAATTTGAAAATATTAGTAACAAAAAAGCACATTTAACAACAGCCAAAGAAATTGAAAAGCAAATTGATGTTACGCCAACTGGGTTTATTGCTGGTATGGGTACAAGTGGTACTTTAATGGGTGTGGGCGAGTATTTAAAACAAAAATTCAATTCAAAAATTATTGGATTAGAGCCACATAGTTCGCAAGTTTTTTCAAGGGGTTATTCACTAGGACATCACAAACTTCAAGGTTTATCTGATGATATTATTCCAAAACTTTATGACAAAAAAATTGTAGATAGTTTGGTTCAAGTTACAGATGATGATGCTATTGCTATGGCTCAAAAGTTATCAAACACTTTTGGTTTTGCTGTAGGTATTAGCGGGGGCGCTAACTTTATAGGGGCTGTTTTAACTAGGTTAGATAATGTTGTTTCGGTATTTGCAGATGATAACAAAAAGTACCTTTCAACTGACCTAAAAACACCTATAAAAACTGAACTGGTTGATAACATAAACTTGCTTGATTTTGAAGTTTTAAGGTAAGCCTAAACTCCTTTAAAATACTGAAAACTATTCATTTTTTGTTTTTTAATAGTTAAAATGACCAAATTTATTTTTAATATTGACATAAATTTGCCTGTGTGTTAGTATTTAGTTAAGATAAAAGTGGAGTGTATCCGCAAATTTTTTTGTAGGGGAGAAGATAAAAATGTTCCAAACTTTCTTAAACATTTTAGGCGTAATTGGTATCGTTGTAGTAGCTGCTTTTGTTATTGTTTTCTTATCAGACTTATTTATTTCTATTGTTGACGGTACAAACGGCATTTTCTTTAAAAGAAATAAAGATAAAAGAGATGACGATGATGACGAAGATACAAAACAAGTTACAAGAAGGCCTATCTTATTAAACAAACCTCACGAAGAAACTGAGGAAGAAGAAATTGACGAAAGAAAATCTAAAAAATCTAAAAAAGAAGAAGTAGTAGAAGAAGAACCTGCTTACGAAGAAACAGAAGAAGAATCAGAAGTAGATCTTGAAGCTGCTGAAAGAGAAGCTGAAATGATTAGACAACAAAATGCAAGCAGACAAAATGTTGTTAATCAAAGAGCAGAATCACAAAGAGCTATTGTTACTCCAGCACCAGCACCAAGACCAGCTCCTGCACCAGCTCCAAAACAAGAAGATGAAGATATTGATAGTTTAATTGCTGAAATTTCAAAAGAAACTTTAAAAGAAGTTGAAAAACAAGAAGAAAACAACAAAGCAAACGAAAAACAAGAAGAAATGCTTAAAAAGCAACAACAACTTGAAGACGAAATTGCTAGACTTAAAGAACAAATTGAAAGTGATAAAGCAACAATTAAATCATTAGAAGAACAAGTTAATAACAGACCTGAACCTGAAGTTCAAGTTGAAGTTAAAACAGTTAAAGTTCCAACTGGTAACAAAGAAGATTTAGAAAACAGACTTGAAGTTTTAAGACAAAGATTAAAAGATAACGAAAAAGAACTTTCTGCAAACAGAAAAGAATATAACCCACTTAAGAGGGTTAATATGACTTTAGAAAATGACAAGAAAAAGTTAAGAAGAAAAGAAGCTATTGTAGCTAAACAAAAAGTAGTTCTTTATGGTGTTAACAACTATGTTGATATTGATGAAGAAAAAGCTAAAAAACTTTCTGAAGAACTTGACTTGTTAGAAGGTTTAAGACTTTCAGTTCAACACTGCGAAGAAGTTATGCAAAAGAATAAAGATAGATATCCAATTTTGGAAAGAACAAACAAATTCTTACTTAAGAGCAACGCTGAACTTAAAGAAGATATTGCAAACCTTGAACAACAAATTAAAGACCTTGAAGAAAAAGACGCTAACGGCGAAGAATAATTTTAAAACAAAAAAGAGTTGGTTTAAAGCCAACTCTTTTTTTGTTACTATATTATATATATTATTTAATATATATTTTAACTTTAATATATAGGGGTTAAAGTTTTTGTTATTCTGGTTTTCTTTTATTTATAATATTTTGAAATTCTTCTTTTGTTATTAGTGCTTTCTTTTTAGGAAAAGGACTGAAATATTTTAATTCTATTAATTTTTCAATAAGTATTATTGCATAAGAAAAACCTTTTTTTGATAAAAATTGTACTCTTGCAGGGGATAAGTGACCTGGACTATTTGGCCCAGAACAATAGTCAATTGCATCTAAAATGATTGTATCAACAATAGGTTCATAAAACTCCCAGTTTTTTATATCTTCGTATTTCATATAAAAATTTTCCTTTTTTATAAATATATCAAAAATAAAAAACTTTACCTATCAAATTTGATTTAAAGTAAAAAAAGTTTGTTTAGGTTTGCTAAAATAATTTTAAAAATATTTGCAGTATGTTATAATTGTTTTTGATTAAAATAGTTTTAAAAAGGGGTAATATGAAGTTTACTTTTTTTAAATCAAAAAACAAGTTACCTAAAAAGCATAAAAAAGTTAAAGTTGGTCTTGCCCTTGGTGGTGGGGCTAGCAGGGGTATTGCTCACATTGGTGCTATAAAAGCTTTTGAAGAAAATAACATTGAATTTGATTTTATTGCTGGTACTAGCGTGGGTAGTATTATTGGTTGTATGTATGCTGCTGGTAAAACAAGTGACGAGATGTTAAAAATTGCAAAATCACTTGAAGTAAAAGATATTCGTAAAAGCAAATTTTTTATGCCTTCTAAAACAGATGGTATTCAAAAGTTAGTTAGAGAAAACTTAGGGGACATAGATGTATCGTCTTTACCTAATTTTTGTGCTGTAACTGTAGATTTAATTTCTGCGCAAGAAGTTGTTATTACAAAAGGTCCTTTACCAAAGGCTATTGCTGCAAGTTGTGCAATACCTGGGGTGTTTACTCCTGTTGAGTTTAACGAAATGCATTTAGTAGATGGTGGTTTACAAAATAACATTCCTTCGGACATACCAAGGTATTTTGGTTGTGATTATGTTATAGCCATTGATGTTAACGCTACACGTGGTGGGGGCACAACTTCACTTAAAATTATAGATGTTTTAAAAGCTACTATTGGTATTATGAGCAAAAGCAACTGCATAAAGGGTTATAGTGATGCAGATCTTGTTATTAAGCCTAGTATGAAAAAATACAAATCAACAAAGTTAGACGAAGTAGATGAAATGTTTGCTGAAGGTTATGCTGCTGCGATAGATAGCATTCCAACAATTTTATCAATAATTTCTAAAAAACCTAGAAGGGCTTACAAGAAAAAATACAAAGATATAGATAATAAAAAACCTCTTATTATTTAGGGGTTTTAATTTTTATAAAGGCTTAATATGAATTATTACAAAAGAAGAAAGAAAGTATTTGTTATAACTTTAATTAGTTTAATTGTTATAAATGTTTTATTAGTTCTAAGTTTATTTTTTAGTTCTAGTATAGAAAAATCAATAAACAGTAGTTATTTTGAGTTAAACGCAAATATAGTTAAAAGTAAAACACAAATTCATTTTGTTGATGTAGGGCAAGGCGACTCAACTATATTTATTTTGCCCGATGGAAAGAGAGCAATAATTGACACTGGACCTAGTTATTCTAAAGAAAGGGTGTTAAAATATTTAGAAGCAATAGGTTTAAACAAGGGTAGTAGTATTGATTATTTAATTTTAACACATACTGATAGTGATCACACTGGCAACGCTGTTAGTATTATAAACAACTATGATATAAAAAATATTTATATACCTAAGGTTTATTCTAGGTTTGAAGTAGAAAACAATTTAATTGTAAATGACTATAACATAAATTATACAGATTTGTGGTACCAAACTTGCAAGGCAATAAATAAAGAAGTTAATAATGAAAATAAAATATATTCACAAAAAGATTTGATAATAGAGAATAGTTTATATAATTATTCTTTTACCTTTTACGCACCTTTTGAAGATAAGTTTTCTAACAGCAACAATTATTCGCCTATAATTATTTTTAGGTCAAACGATTTTAAATTTATGTTTGTAGGGGATATTGATAGCAGTATTGAAAGTGATTTTATAAATTATTATCAACCTATAAAAAGTAGTTTAGATGTTGATGTTTTAAAGGTGGCGCATCACGGTAGCAAAAATTCTAGCAGTGAAGAGTTTTTAAATTTTGTAAAACCCGAAAAAGCAGTTATAAGTTGTGGTAAAGACAACACATATTTCCACCCAAGCAACGAAGTTATAAATAGATTGACAAACAATAATTGTGAAGTTTTAAGAACAGACACAACAAGTAGTGTTGTTTGTGGTATTTATAACCAAAAAATATTTTTTCAAACAAGTTACGACAAGTTAGATTCTTTCTATTTTTGTTGGTGGTATATGGTGGTTGGCTCGTTAGTTTTAAGTACAGTTTTGATATTTTGCTTTAAAATAAAGGGGTAAAGTTATTGTTTTGAAACTATTTAAAAAAGCAACTAAAAAGTGAACAAATTTTTAAAAAATTTTAATCTTTGGCAAGGTTGCACAAAACTAAAACACAAGATATAGTATTTTGGTTTTTTCGGTTGACACTAAATATTGTGTGTGATAAAGTTAGGTCACACAAGAAAAAAAAGACATTAAAAAAGGGAGAAAAAACTAAAATGGTTAAACAAGTTAGAAAAAGAGACGGACAAATTCAAGAATTCAATAAAACAAAAATTGCTGATGCTATTTACAAAGCAGCTGTTGCTTGCGATGGTAATGACAGAGATTTAGCTGACAAACTTGCAGATGAAGTTGAAAAGATTTTAAATGCAAAATTTGGTAGCAAAATTCCTGCTGTTGAACAAATTCAAGACACAGTAGAAAAAGTTTTAATTGAAAATAGACACGCTAAAGTTGCAAAAGCATATATTCTTTATCGTGAAAAAAGAAATGCAGCTAGAGAAATGAATGCTTTAACAGGTGCAACTATTGACTTGTTTTCAAAATACTTAGATAGTGCTGACTGGGCTGTTAAAGAAAATGCTAATATGCAACACAGTGTTGCAGGTCTTAACAACTATGTTAGAGAATCTTTCACTAAAAACTATTGGTTAAATGAAATTTATCCACAAGAAGTTAAAGAAGCTCACGAAAGTGGTGCTTTACACTTACACGACCTTGGTTTCTTTGGTGCTTACTGTGTAGGTTGGGATTTAAGACAAATTTTAACTGATGGTTTTACTGGTGTTCCTAAAAAAATGTCAAGTAAACCACCAAAACATTTACGTTCTTTCTTAGGTCAAGTTGTAAATGCTACTTTCACAACTCAAGGTGAAACTGCTGGTGCTCAAGCTTGGAGTAGTTTTGATACTTATTCAGCTCCATTTATTAGACTTGACAATATGACTTATGAACAAGTTAAACAATGTTTACAAGAATTTGTATTTAATATGAACGTTCCAACTCGTGTTGGTTTTCAATGTCCATTCTCAAACGTTACACTTGATATTAAATGCCCAAAAACTTTAAAAGATCAACCAATTATTATTGGTGGCGAAATGCAAGATACAACTTATGGTGAATACCAAAAAGAAATGGATATCTTTAACAAAGCTTTCTGCGAAGTTATGCTTGAAGGTGACTCAAAAGGCAGAGTTTTCACATTCCCAGTACCAACAATTAACGTTACTAAAGAATTTGATTGGGATAGTGATGTTGTTAACTCTATTATGGATATTACTTGCAAATATGGTATTCCATACTTTGCTAACTATGTTAACTCAGACTTATCTCCAGAAGATGCTGTTTCAATGTGCTGCAGATTAAGACTTGATGTTACTGAACTTAGAAAACGTGGTGGTGGTTTATTCGGTTCAAACCCACTTACAGGTTCTATTGGTGTTGTTACTATCAACTTGCCAAGAATTGGTTATTTAGCTGAAGACGAAGCAGAATATTTTGCTTTACTATCAAAATATGCTGATATTGCAAAGAATTCTCTTGAAATTAAGAGAAAAGTTGTTGAAAATCAAACTGACAAAGGTTTATACCCATATTCAGCTTTCTATCTTAGAGATGTTAAAAAGAGAACTGGTGGATACTGGTCTAACCACTTCAATACTATTGGTATTGTAGGTATGAACGAAAGTTTACTTAACTTTATGGGTAAAGATATTACTACTCCTGAAGGTCAAGAATTTACTATTAAAGTTATGAACTATTTACGTCAAAAAATGGTTGAATATCAACAAGAAACTGGTCACCAATACAATCTTGAAGCTACTCCTGCTGAAGGTACTGCTGCAAGACTTGCAAAATTAGATAAAAAGAGATTCCCTGACATTATTACTGCTGGTAAAAACGCTGTTTGTTATACTAACTCTTGTCAAGTTCCTGTTGAATATACTGATGACATTTTCAAAGTTGTTTCTTTACAAGACGAAATTCAATCACTCTTCACTGGTGGTACTGTTGTTCACTTCTATTTAGGTGAAAAAATTGAAGATAGAGAAGTTGCTAAAGCTTTAATTAAAAAGATTTTCACAACTTCAAAAATGCCTTATATTTCACTTACTCCTACTTTCAGTGTTTGCGACAATCACGGTTATATTACTGGTGAACATTTTGAATGCCCTGAATGCGGTAAGAAAACTGAAGTTTGGTCAAGGGTTGTTGGTTACTTAAGACCTGTTCAAGATTACAATGATAGTAAATATGACGAATATATGGTTCGTAAAAAATTTGTTATTGATGTTGAAAATGAATTATAAGATTTTTTAAAATCATAAAAAAAATAAATTAAAATTTGCCAAAAAAGAGTAGAAAGTATACAAAAACTTAAACCTTTTTTGGCATATTTTTTAAACAAATATTTTTGTTTTTTAATAGAAATTTGTTTTGTGTTTATATTTCTTAAATCTATAAAAATTATTTAATTTTTTTAAAAAAGGAAGAAAGTCAAAATGTACATTGCTGGTTATATTAAAAACTCTTTTGTTGATTATCCTGGTAAAATTGCTTGCTCAATTTTTACTGTTGGTTGCAATATGAGATGTTGGTATTGTCACAACTCTCATTTATTTGAAAAGGCTAAAATTAAAATAACTGAAGAAGAAATTTTTGACTTTTTAAAACAAAGGGTAGGTCAACTTGATGGTGTTGTTGTTAGTGGTGGCGAGCCTACTTTACAACCCGACCTATTAAACTTTTTAGCAAAAGTTAAGTCTTTAGGTTATGCAGTTAAGTTGGATACAAATGGTACTAATTTTGACGTTTTATTAAGCGCTATTGAACAAAACTTAGTAGATTATGTTGCAATGGATATTAAAGCTCCTTTACAAAAATACAGCCAAATTACAGGCACAAATAACGATATGGAAAGTATTAACGAAAGTATTGATTTGTTGCTTGAAAATAGAGTTGATTATGAATTTAGAACAACATTTTCACCTGACTTAACACTAGAAGATGTTGAAGAAATTTGTAAGCGAATTAAAGGGGCTAAAACATACTCTATTCAAAAATACAACACTGTAGAATATAACAAAATCAATATGATACCAAGACCAAAAGAAGACCACATTAAAGCAGGTGAAATTGCAAAAAAATATGTGGAAAAAGTTAATGTAAAAGGTATATAATTTTGCAATAAAAATTACTAGAAAAATAAAACAATAAAAACTAATAAACATCACTTATTTAGTGGTGTTTTTTTATATTTATTTGTGTTTTTTTATTAAAGAATTTTTTAAAAAAATATGTAAAAAAATATGTAAAAAATTATG
>JAFWWV010000017.1 GCA_017523305.1 Clostridia bacterium | reverse complement strand
AATATTGTATGTGAATATATTGATAGAGCCCACTCGGCTACAACAGATAATCGCCCAGAATTCAAAAGAATGATTAAGGATAGTTCTAAAGGTATATTTGATGCTGTTTTAGTTTATCAATTTGATAGATTTGCTAGAAATAGATTAGATAGTCAAAAATATAAACATTTATTAAAAAAGAATAATGTAATGGTCTTATCTGCTCGTGAAGAAATACCAGAAGATGCCTCTGGAATACTTATGGAAAGTGTTTTGGAGGGTATGGCAGAATATTATAGTGTTGAATTAGGACAAAAAGTTTTTCGTGGTATGAAAACAAATGCCAGTAAGTGTTATTATAATGGTGGTTCTGTTCCTTTAGGTTTAAAACTAGAAGTTGTAGAAAAAATACAAACAGCCGGAAAAATTAAAGAGAAAAAGAAATTTGTTATAGATGAAGAAAAAGCACCTATTGTAAAAACTATATTTGAAAAATTTAATAAAGGTGAAAGTATGATTAATATCATTAAATATTTAAACAAGTTAGGTATTAAAACTAGTAAAAATAAGCCTTTTAATAAAAATAGTATAAGAAGAATATTAGAAAATAAAAAATATATTGGCATTTATTCTTATGATGGAGTTGATACACCAGATGCTATTCCTAGAATAATAAGTGATGATTTATTTTATAAAGTACAAGATAAACTTGGTAAATATAGATGTGCTCCCGGCAGACAAAAAGCCAGAACAGAATATCTTTTAACTACTAAATTATTCTGTGGTTATTGTGAAAATATGATGGTTGGTGTTGCCGGTACTTCTAAAAATGGTACTTTGCATAATTATTATACTTGTAAAGGTAGAAAAACTTGTGGATGCAAAAAAACAAATATTAAGAAAACATATATTGAAGATATTGTTGTAGATATGGCAAGAGAGGTTTTAACAGATGAAGAAATACCTATTATTGCTAAAAATGTGGTTGAATATGCAGAAAGCCACGATAACAGCGATTTAAAATATTTACAAGATAAATTAAAAGATTTAAACAGACAAAACGAAAGCCTAACTAATAGTTTGAAATATTGTGAAGTTGATGCAGTAAGAAAAACTATTATTGATGAAATGACAAAAATTGAAAATGAAAAAATAAATACTCTTGAGGCAATTAAAGAAGAAGAAAAAAATCATACTTATATTGAGTATGACAAAGTCGTATATTTCCTAGAACAAATGAGAAATGGCGATATTAATGATATGAGGTATAGACAAAGGCTTATAAACTGCTTTATTAATAAGGTGTTCTTATGGGATGATAAAATTATTACAACTTTTAATATTAAAAAAAGCGAAATTTCTACTAAATTGCCTAATTTAAAAGACTTGGAGTGTTCGTTTGAAGTTTCAAATGGGGCACCATTTAAAAATTGCGAACATTGTTCGTTTTTTTTGTTAATAATTGTATATTAATAAATGCATTTATTTACTTATAAAAAAATAATATTGTAAAATAAAATTGGTGATATATATGGATATTGTATTTTTAGATGTTGATGGTGTTTTAAATTCACAAAACAGGTTAATAGAACTTTATAATAAAACAGGTAAACCTCATTCAGGGAGTAATTTTCCATTTGATGAAAAATGTTTAGAAAATTTAAAAATTTTAGTAAAAGAAACAGGTGCTAAAATAGTAATAACATCAACATGGAGAAAGTATGAAAATGATATGGAAATACTTATTAATAAATTCAAAGAATATGATTTAGCAAAAGATGTAATTGGATATACACCTATACTTAATAGGAAAAGAGAAGAAGAAATTATTATTAGTAAAACCAAGTAGAAGGCCGACATATCAATTACCTGCAGGTAAAGTTGAAGAAGGAGAAACTACACTTAAAGCAGCAATAAGAGAATGTCATGAAGAATTAGGTAGTAATGCTATATTTGATGAATCGAAATTTAAATTTATAATGGACTTTGAAGAAATCGCATCAAGTGACAACATGACACATATTCATTTTTACCTATATATGTATGAGGGTGATTTAGAAGGAATTCTTGAAGAATCGGAAGAAATAGAATACTTTATATGGTATGAAACAAAAATGGGTATTGATATGCTTTCTAATACTTTAAGAAATGAAGTAATACCATATTGTATAGAAAGTAATCTAATTATATAAAATTAGATTATTTTTATTTTAATTAAAAAAATGGTAAATTTTACCAATTTATATTAAATATTATGGTATAATTACTAAGACTAGAAAGTAAGTGATAAAGTGATTAATTTTATAGTATGTGATGATGATAAAGAAATAACAAATATAGTAAAAAATGTTATAACTAAGATAATGTTTAAAAATAATTTAGAATACAAGATACATATATTTCATAGTTATGATGAATCATTTTATAAAATAGTAAAATCTGACATTGAAAATAAAATATATATTTTAGATATAGAAGTAGGTAATAAATCCGGATTAGACATTTCAACAAATATAAGAGAATATGATTGGTATAGCATAATAGTTATTTTAACATCACATTATGAACTTGAATATTTAGCGTACAAATCAAAAATATTAATATTAGATTTTATTTCAAAATTTGATTTATACGAAAAGAAAATGGAAGATACTATAAATTTATGTATAAATAAAAAATTAGAAAATCATAAACTTATTTTAAAAATAAATAGAAGAATTGAACAAATAGAGTTTAATAATATTTTATATTTAACATATGATAGTTCAATAAGAAAAGTAAAAATATGCACTAAGACAAAAGAATGTGAAACAAATCAAACATTAAAAGAACTTTTTCCACAACTAAAAGGTAATTTTGTATATACCCATAGAGCATGTATTATAAATTTAAATAATGTTAAAACCATAAATAAAGAAGAAAAAATAATAAAATTTGTAAATAATGACACAATAGATTTATTATCAAGAAACTACTTAAAAGAATTAAAAGATATACTAAATTAAACTAAAAGAGAATAGAATTATCTATTCTTTTTTACTTATGGTGAAATTATTTGACAATATACTT
>JAFWWV010000139.1 GCA_017523305.1 Clostridia bacterium | reverse complement strand
TTCTTTGTTTAGTAATTAATAAAGATTGTTCTTTTCTCCATTTAGCAATTTCTTGGTGGTTACCGTTTAATAAAACAGCTGGGACTTCCTTACCCATAAACGAGCTTGGACGAGTATATTGTGGATATTCTAATAAATTATTATTAAAACTCTCTTCACTTGTTGTTTCTTCATTACCTAATACATTTGGAATGTATCTTGCAATAGAATCAACTAAAACCATTGCTGGTAATTCTCCACCTGTTAAAACATAATCGCCAATAGAAATTTCTTCATCAACACACAAATCAATTATACGTTGGTCAATACCTTCATAGTGACCACATAGTAAAATAATATGATTATGTTTTTTTGATAAAGATTCAACTTTTGATTGCTTTAACACATTACCTTTTGGAGATAGGTAAATTACATAACTATCTGGCTGTTTAACGGCTTGAATTGCGTCATATAATGGTTGTGGAGTCATAATCATTCCAGCACCACCGCCATAAGAATAGTCGTCACAGCGCTTATTATTGTCTTTAGAATAATCTCTAATATTTGTAACTTTGATTTCAATTAAATTGTTTTTTTGAGCTCTTGCTAGAATACTGTGATTTAAAGAATCAAACATTTCAGGAAAAAGAGTTAAAATATCTATTTTCATATTAAAACCTCTTCTAGTTTTTCTTTAAATACAACAATTTTCTTTTCTTTAATATCAACTTCTTTCAAAATTGATTTTAAGAAAGGAAAACTTTTTACTGCTCCACCTAATAAAATGTTAATAATATCGGCAGAACCATATTTTTCAACGCTTTCAACATAACCAATTATGTTATCAAACTCGTCAACAACACAACAATCTTCAAGGTCTGAGATAAAAAACTCATCTTCCTGTGTTGTTACTAAAGCTTTATCAGTTGTTAAAACTTTATTTCTTAACAATTCAGCTTGGTTTCTATCTAAAACTTCTTTTGTTGCAATATAAGCATATTTATCTTGAAATCTAATTTTTTGAATATTATATAAATTATCTTCAATATAAAAAGTTTTTAAACTTTTAAGAAAATCAAAATCAGAAATAAAACATTCAACTTTTATTTCGCCTTTAATTCCTTGTGGCTTTAAAACTTTTGCTATTTCAATTTTTTGCATAATTAATCTCGCTTTTTTGAAAAATTTGCAAAAACTTTTAAAAATTATTACTTAATTTTTAAAATATATTTTTTTGTTTCTTTATGTGCTGCAGAATGTAAAATTGATCTAATAGCTTGAGCTACTTTACCATTTTTACCAATTACTTTACCAGTATCATCTGGAGCAACAGTTACTTCTACAACAACTGCTTTTTCTTCTTCTCTTGAAGTTACATTTACTGCTTCTTTATCTTCTACAAGATTTTTCACAATATATTTTACAAGTTCTTCCATAATCTATTACCCCTTTTTAAAAGATATTATGCATTTTTAGCATCTTTCTTTTTAGGTGTAACTTTTTTGCTTGTATAAGGTTTTGGATTTTCAACAACACCAGCTTTAACAAGTAATGTTCTTGCTGTTTCTGTTGGTTGTGCACCATTTTTGATCCATGTCAAAGTTTTTTCTTTGTCAATTTTAAGGTTATCTTTTTCTGTAAGTGGGTTGAAATAACCTAAATTTTCGATAACTTTGCCATCACGAGAAGTTCTTGAATCTGCAACAACTACTCTATAAAATGGGCTTTTTTTGTCTCCTAATCTTGTAAGTCTAATTTTTACTGCCATTTTTAAATTTTCTCCTTTATTTTCTTTTTGTATAATAAAAATTTTTATTTAAAAAAATTTATAAAAAACTAATTTAAATTGTTGTTAGCATTTATTAAAACTTAAAGTTTTTTAAATTACCACTTTTCATTTGTTTCATCATCATTTTTGATTGTTCAAATTGTTTTAATAATCTGTTAACATCTTGAATTTGTGTACCACTACCCTCAGCGATTCTACGCTTTTGACTACCTTTAATTAAGTCTGGGTTGCGGCGTTCTTTTTTAGTCATACTTTGAATAATAGCTTTATTTCTTTCTAATTCTTTTTCATCAATAGAAACACCTTTTAATTTGTTTCCAAGACCAGGGATCATACCAATAAGGTCATTAATATTTCCCATTTTGTTGATATTTTCCATTTGAGCAAGATAATCTTCAAAAGTAAAACTATTTTCTTTAAACTTTTTCTCAAGTTTTTTTGCTTCTTCTTCAGTAACTGCATTTTTTGCTTTTTCGATAAGAGTTAAAACATCACCCATACCAAGAATTCTTGAAGCCATTCTATCTGGATGGAAAGGTTCAATATCATTTAACTTTTCGCCTATACCACAAAATTTAATTGGTTTTTTAACTACTTCACAAATTGATAAAGCAGCACCACCACGGGTATCACCATCTAATTTTGTAAGAATAACACCAGTTACATCTAAAGATTGGTTGAATTGCTCAGCAACATTAACTGATTCTTGACCATTCATTGAGTCTACTACAAGCAAAATTTCTGTTGGTTTAATTTCTCTTTTAAGTTCTCTTAATTCTTCCATTAATTCTTCATTAATTGAAAGACGACCTGCAGTATCAACAATAATAGTGTCATACATTTTTTTGTTAGCATAATCAATAGCTTGTTTACATGTTTTTGTAGGGTTTTGTGTTCCCTTTTCAAAAACTTCAACATTTGCTGTTTTGCCAACTACTTGAAGTTGACTAATAGCTGCTGGACGGTAAATATCACAAGCTACTAACATAGGTTTTTTACCTTGGCTTTTAAGCATACTTGCTAATTTACCACACATTGTTGTTTTACCACTACCTTGTAAACCACAAAGCATAATAACTGTTGGTAATGATGGTGATACAGCAAGTTTTGAGTTTGTATTGCCCATAAGAGAAATAAGTTCTTCATGAACAATTTTAACTACCTGTTGACCAGGTGTTAAACTATTTAATACTTGTTGTCCAATAGCTTTTTCTGAAATTCTGTTAATGAAGCTTTTTGCAACCATAAAGTTAACATCTGCTTCAAGCAAAGCGACACGAATCTCACGCATAGCTTCTTTAATTTCTAGCTCAGTTAACTTTCCTCGTTTTGTAAGATGAGAAAAAATGTGATTAAGTCTTAATGATAAATTTGAAAACATACCCATACTACAAAACCTCCAAAATTTCGTTTAGTTTTACTTGAATAAACTTTTTATTAATTTCCTTTTTATTTAACTCATCAATAGAATCATTAACTTTAGATTTAATACTTTCAAGCTTATTAAGTAATCCTAACTTATTTTCATACCCCTCTAATGTTTTAAAAGTGCGTTTTAGTAAATCGTTAACAGCTTGACGGGTTGAATTGTATTCAACTGCTAACTCAGAAATTGAAAGGTTGTTATCTAAAAAATCTTTTAACATTTTTTGCTGCTTATCAGTCAAAAGATTTTTATAAAGTTCCGACAACAAACTAAGTTTTAAATTTGCTTCCAGTTCCATTAAAAAATCACCTTTTAAACTTTAAAAAGTTATGTGTGTAAAGTAAAAATACTTTACAGATAGTATTATATCATTTTTAAATACTTTGTCAATGCTTTTTTTACTAGAAATTTAAAGAAATTTATAAAAAAAATAGCCAAAAAATTTTTGACTATTTTTTATGTTTTTTAAGTTAAAAAGTATTATAAAATACCATCAACAAATGAATTTGCATCGAATTCTTCAAGGTCATCTACGCCTTCACCTACACCTACAAAATAAACTGGTGTTTTTATTTCTTTTAATATTGGGAATATAATACCACCACGGCTTGTTCCATCTAATTTTGTAAGAACAATACCATCAATACCAATTGCGTCTTTAAAAGCATTTACTTGAACTAAAGAGTTTTGACCAATTGTTGCATCAACAACAATTAAATTTAATTGCATTGCCTCTGGCCATTCTCTTTTTTCAATACGATTAATTTTCTTTAATTCTTCCATTAAATTTACTTTTGTATGTAATCTTCCAGCTGTATCAACAATTAAAACATCAGTTTTCTTTGCTTTTGCACTTGCAATACCATCATAAACAACTGCTGAAGCATCTGCACCTTCTTGATGTTTTACAATTTTAACATCAACTCTTTTTGCCCATTCAGTAAGTTGTTCTGTTGCTGCAGCTCTAAAAGTATCACCAGCTACTAAAGTAACAGATTTCTTTTTTTGTTTAAAGTAATTTGCAAGTTTACCAATAGTTGTTGTTTTACCAACACCATTTACACCTACAACAGTAATAATTAATGGATATTCATATTCTTGTGTTGGGCAATCAGAAAGAATATCTTTTAAAATATCTTTTAGTTCTTCTCTAGCCTTTTCTTGTTTAAAGATGTGTTTTTCTCTTACAACATCTTTTAATCTAGCGATAATTTCTTGAGATGTTGTTGCACCCATATCAGAGTTAATTAATGCAAATTCTAAGTCATCATAAAAATCAGCATCAATATCTCCACCACGAAAAACAGCGTTTAATTTATTTATAAGTGCATCTTTTGTCTTTTTTAAGCCTTGTTTAATTTTTGCAAACAAACCCATAGTTGTTTTGACCTTTCCTTTAATTTTAATTTTAAGCAGTTACTGTTTCATTATTTGATGAACTTGATTCTTCTTTTGAATTTTTAAGAGCATCACTAAGTTTAACAGAAACTATTTTACTTACACCTTTCTCTTCCATTGTAACACCATAAAGAGAATCTGCAAGCATCATTGTTGGCTTACGGTGAGTAATAACAATGAATTGAGTTTCTTTTGAGAAATTCTTTAAATATTGAGCAAATCTTGAAACGTTTGTATCGTCAAGAGCAGCTTCAATTTCGTCTAATAAACAGAATGGCATTGGACGAAGTTTTAATATTGCAAATAAAATTGCAATAGCAGTTAAAGCTTTTTCACCACCACTTAAAAGAGTGATACTTTGTAACTTTTTACCAGGTGGTTCAGCTACAATTTCAACACCTGCTTGAAGTGGATCTTCTGATTCTGTTAACTCTAACTTAGCATTTCCACCACCAAATAGTTCGCGGAATACCTTTGAGAAGTTAGCTTGAATTTTTGTAAATTCAGCTTCAAATCTTGTAATCATTTCAGTTGCAAGATCTTTAATAATTTTTATTAAGTCTTCTTTTGCAGTCGATAAGTCTTCTGCTTGAGCACTTAAAGCTTCATATCTTTCTAATAAATCTTTGCAATCTTCAATAGCATTAACGTTAATATAACCAAGTTTTGAAATATCTTTTTTGATTTTATTAATTTGTGTCATACCTTCTTTAATATCAAAATCTTCGATTTTTAATGGTAGGCATGAGGCATAAGTTAAATCATAATCTTCAAAAATCTTTTCTTGCATAGTTTCAATATCAGTATCAACTTTTGCAAGAGCCATTTCTTGTTGATATTTCTTTTCTTGAACGATATTAATTTCGCTCATCAATCTTGATTTATCTTCATCAAGAGTTTTAATTTCTTCTTGTAAAGTTCCTTTTGATTGGTCAAGATCTGTAAGTTGACGTTTAGCTTTTTCAATATTTTCTTTTGTTTCTTTATCATCAACTTGATCAATTTGAGCATTAACTATATTTTCAGCTTCTTCTATATTGCTTGATACTTTTTCAAGGTTAGCTTTAAGATCTACCAAGATAAAATCTCTTTGTTTTATATCAGCATCTAACCTATCAAGTTCTGATTGAATAGAATTTAATTCACTATCAAGTGTTGTTTTCTTAATTTTTAACTCTGTAATTTCATTTTGTAAAGCATCTCTTTGAGTTCTTAAAGAAGCAAATACTTTTTGGTTGTTTTCAATTTCTACTGAAGAACCTATTTGTGTATTTTCATCATAACCTGCAGAGTTGATAGCATTTGAAATAACTTCAATTTTAGTAGAAAAATTGATTTTTTCTTGACTTAAATTGATTCTTTCTTTATTAAGTTCATCAACATAAACGCTTAATTGTTCTAAATTTTGTGATTGCTTTGCACTTTCAACTTTAGCAACAACGAGTTTGTCGTTTAAATCATTTGATTGATTATTTAAAGTGGCTAATTGATTTTCTAAATTTACTTTTAAAACTTTTAAATCATTGAAAGAGTTTGTAATTTTTACAATTTGATTTGAAATATTTTCAATTTCATTATCTCTCATTAAAAGATTTGAAGTAATAGCTTTTTTACTACCACCACTCATTGAACCTTGTGGATTAATAACTTCACCATCAAGGGTTACAATCTTGTAAGAGAAATTAGATTGACGAGCAAGTTGAACTGCTATATCAATATTTTCTACAACAACAGTTCTACCTAATAATGATTCAAAAATAGATTTTAAACTTGAATCATATTTAACAACTGATGATGCTACACCATATGTTTTATTTCTATTGACAATAGCTTTTTCTTGTTCAGACAATAATCTAATTTTCATTGAAGAAATTGGTAAGAAAGTTGCACGGCCTAAATTATTTCTCTTTAAATAGTTAATTAAAAATTTAGTATCTTCTTCATTTTTTGTAATAACATCTTGAACAGCACCACCAAGGGCTACTTCAATAGCTGTTTCAAAACCACTTGGAATTGTCATACAAGAAGCAACTAAACCAACTATTTTTTCTTGAAGTTCTTTTTGAATTTTGCTATCTTGCATCAAACGTTTTACAGTATAGTTATAGCCTTCAAAATCTCTTTGCATATCTTCTAAAACTTTTTTACGGTTTTGAAGAATTTGAATATTTGAAGCACTTTGATTTAATTTTTCTGCATTTTCTTTAAGTTGATTTTGAAGTGAAGAAATATTTGCTTGTAAAGAATCATTTTGCTTTGCAAGTGTTGAATAAGTTTCTTCAGCTTTTCTTGCAATTGCTGTAGCGGTCTCTAAAGCACTTTCTTTTTCTTTAATTTTTCCTTGTAAGGTATAAATTCTGCCTTCAAGGTCGGTAATATTATTTAAATAAGCTTCTTTTTGTGCTGTAAGGGCAGAAATGTTTGATTTTATATCAGTCATTTTTGATAATTCATCAATCATTTCTTTTTGTTTTTTAGCAGCTTCATCTTCACTTTCAGTAAGTTCATCAACAATTTTTAAATATTTATCGCTTAAATCTACTAATTTATAGTTAACTTCTTTTAAAGTTTGTTGTTTTTCTGCTTTTAATTGTTCATTAACTTCTATTAATTTTAAGCCATTTTCTTTATTTAAAGATTCTTTTTCTAAATCTTGAGTTAAACTTTCCTTTTCGTCGGTCAAGAATTTAAGTCTTTCTTTTAAAACATTTGCTTGACCTGTTCTTTGTTCAAGTTTAACTGTCATTGATAAAATTCTGTCGTTTAACTCTTGTAAAGTTCTATCTATTTTTGAAACTTCTTCCATTTTTGAGTTATAATCTTCAGTTGTTTTATCAAAATCTCTTTGTTTTATACTAAGCTCTTCAGCATATCCATCAATTTTTGTTTGAATCCCTTGTTTTGTATCACTTGCTGTATCGTATTGATAGATATAAGCATTAACTTCTAATGATTTTAATTGTTCTTTATATTCAAGATATAATTTTGCATTTTCTGCTTGCCTTTTTAAAGGTCCTAATTGTCTTTCTTGCTCAGCAAGAACGTCTAATGCACGATTTAAGTTTTCTTGAGTTCTATCAAGTTTTCTTTCTGCTTCGACTTTTCTTTGTTTAAACTTTGAAATTCCTGCAGCTTCTTCAAATATAGCACGACGATTTTCTGGTTTTGCGCTAATAATTTCTTCAACTTTACCTTGTCCAATAATTGAGTAACCTTCTTTACCAATACCAGAATCGTGTAAAGCTGTTGTAATATCTTTTAATCTACAAGGTGTAGAGTTAATCATATATTCACTTTCGCCAGAACGATATAATTTACGAGTGAAAGATACTTCATCAAAATCTAAATTAAAAAATCTTTTTGTGTTATCAAAAAACAATGATACTTCGCAATAAGACATACTTTTACGTTTTTCAGTACCATTAAAGATAACATCTTGCATACTATTTCCACGCAAAAGCTTTGAGCTTTGTTCACCCAAAACCCATCTAATAGCGTCAGAAACATTTGATTTACCACAACCGTTTGGTCCAACAATACCAGTAATACCTGGTTCAAATTCAACTTTAAGTTTATCGGCAAACGATTTAAAGCCTGATAGTTCAATCTTCTTGAAATTCAATGTAGTATTTTTCCTTTCTTGTAAATTTTAGTAAATATAAAAGGTGTTTTTACTCACCTTTTAAAATTTTCTTTAATATTGCTTTATCTTTTAAAGCTAGTTGAGCACAATCTGTTTGTGCTTGTTTTTTTGTTGTAGAAACACTTCTTGCAACAAAAACATCATTAATGTAGATTTCTGCACAAAAATTTCCTGGTTCTCTTGGTATTTCATAAGTGAAATATACAAGATTAGAACCTTTTACTTTTTGTACTTCTTCTTGTAAAAGAGTTTTATAATCAACATCTTTTTTCTTTACTGATTTTTTAATATTAATAAATCTAAAAATAAATCTTTTAGCTTTTTCTAAACTACTATCTGTATAAATAGCACCTACTATACTTTCAAACAAATCTTCCTTTACAGATTTTGATAATTCTTGTTTACCAATACTTTTACCAACTAACAAAAATTTATCAAGACCTAAAACTTCGATTATATTTGCTAAGTTTTCACTATTTACCATTTTAGAACGCCATTTACTCATTTGGCCTTCTTCTACATCAAAATTGTTATATAAGTAATCAGCAACAGCAAAGTTTAAAATAGAATCACCTAAAAACTCTAATCTTTGATTACTTTTTACGTTATTTTGATTTGCGTATGAAGAATGAGTAAAAGCAGTTTTTAAAGTTTCTTTATTCTTAAAACCATAATGAATAATTTTTTCTATTTTTTTTACATCAAACTCAGCCATTTTCTTTTTCTCCTAAGTTTGCTAATTCTTCTTCAATTTTTTGACAGAAGTTATTAATATGTAATTTTCTAACTTGTTCAATACATTTTAAGAAAGCAAGTGAATCACCTGCACCATGACCTTTAACAACAGGTTTCTTAACACCCAAGAAAGCTGCACCACCATGGTTATTATAGTTAAATGTATTTTTTAAGTTTTTAAATGCTTTTTTCATAAATAAAGCACCAATTTTACTAAAGAAACTAGATTTAATTTCTTTTTTAAGACTGCTCATTACAAACATTGCAGTACCTTCAACTGATTTCAAAAGAATATTTCCATGGAAACCATCAGCAACAACAATATCATAATTACCACTTAAGAAATCTCTTGCTTCCATATTTCCTACAAAGTTTATAGGCATTTTTTTAAGTTCAGCAAAACATTGATGAGAAAATTCATTTCCTTTTTTATCTTCAACACCAATATTAAGTAATGCTACTCTTGGATTTTCAATATTGAAAATAGCTTTTGCATAACTTGAAGCAAGTAAAGCAAAGTGACAAAGGTTAATTGGCTTACAATCTACGTTAGCACCTGAGTCAATAAGTAAAACTTGTCCACCCTTTGCAGGAACAATTGGACAAAGAGCTGGCCTTGAAATACCTTTAATTCTACCCAACTTTAAAAATGCTGCAGTTAAAACAGCTCCCGTACTACCACAAGAAACAAGACCTACAACATCATCATTTGATTTTAAAGTTTCAAATGCTTTAACAACACTTGAATTTGTTTTTTTCTTAACAGCTTCTGTTGGAGACTCTTCATTAGTAATAACTTCATCAGCTGGAAGGACTTCTATTCTAGAAGTATCATAAGTATAGTTTTTAAGTAAAGAATTTAATTCGTCTTCTTTACCACACAAAATAATTTCAACGTCATCATAAAGCTTAATTGCATTTATACTAGCTTCAACTGGTTGGCTTGGTCCTAAATCGTTACCATATGCATCAACTATAATTTTCATATAAAACCCCCAATATAACGAATTAATTATACATTAAAAAATTTTTTAAACCAAACAAAAAAAGCAACATAAATTAATTTTATGTTACTTTTTTTATTAATTTTATTATTTTTATTAAAAAACCTAATTTGCTTTAAAATAATGAAGAATATAATGTTTGAATAGTTGTTTCAAACTCAGATTCTGGTACACCAAAAATAATTGAAATACCACCAGCACCTTTGTTTAATGTTATTATTTTAGCGTTTGATTTGAAAAAGCTTTCAAACACTTGTCTTTCAGCATCTTTATCTGATCTCAATAAAGAACCAACAACTGAAATTAAGGCAACATTTTCAATAATTTCTAACTTATCTGGCTTAATTTGAGAATAAATATCGTCTAATAAGTCTTTAGAATTTGTTGAATTAATAAAGTAACTTTTAACAATAATTGAAACAGAATCAATACCTGTAGGTATATGTTCAATTGAAATATTATATTTTTTGAAAATATTTGCTACTTTTTCAATAATACCAAGACTTTCGTTAATATCAAATTTTTCAATATGAATAATTGTAAAGCCTTTTTGACCTGCAATACCTGTAAGTTTTTTGTGCTTAATTTTTTTGCTATCTGGCATAATTAAACTTCCTTTACAGGTAGGATTAAATGTATTTCTTAAATTTAAAACAATATCGTTTTCTCTTAAAAATTTTGCACAATCTTGGTGAAGTACATTTGCACCCATATAAGAAAGTTCTCTTAATTCATGATAACTAAGTTCTTCAATTAATAAAGGGTTTTTACATAGTTTTGGATCTGTAACTAAAAAACCATCAACATCGGTCCAGTTTTCATAAACAGGAGCATCAGCAATTGCTGCAACAATAGCACCTGAAACGTCTGATCCCCCACGTGAAAATGTTTTTATGTTTCCTTTATAATCTTGACCATAAAAACCAGGAATTACATAACACTTTCCTGCTTCAACAATAGAGTTAAATTTTTGTTTAGTTGTTTCTAGTTCTACACTACCATCCTTTGCAAAAGTTATAAAACTTGCTGCATCTAAAAATTCATAACCAAAGAACAATGAAATTAATCTTGCTGAGAAAAATTCTCCACGAGAAACTACATAATCATAATCTTTATGTTCTTCAATATGTTTATATAAATCATCAAAGTATGGTGTTAAATCAAAATCTAAATCAAAATCTTTTTTAATATCTTCAAATCTTGTTTTAAAAGCATTAAAACTATCTGAAAAATCTTCACCACTTTTTGATAATTTAAAACAGTTTATAAGACAATCTGTAAGTTTAACATCTTCTTTATTTCTTTTACCAGGTGCTGAAACAATTACAAATCTCTTTTTATCTTGTAAAACAATTTCTTTTACTTTTGTTATATTTTCAGAACTTGCTAACGAAGTTCCACCAAATTTGCAAACAATATTTTTGTTCATTTTTTCCTACCTATACATCATTGTATTAAAATTTATTCAAAAAGGTTTTTCATTGTATATAAATTTGCTTCTTTATTTGCAATAAATTTTGCAGCTTTAAGTGCGCCATCAGCAAAAACACTTTTTGAGAAAGCTTCGTGTGTAATTTTAATTGTTTCGGTTTCACTTATAAAATCAATTTCGTGTTCTCCTACAATACCACCACCACGAACAGCATGAATACCTACTTCTTGTGGTTGACGTTTACCTGAAGATGGGTTTCTACCAAAAACAAGTTCTGCTTCTTTTTTTATTTCAGTTACTTGGTTAGCCATCATAAGACCTGTTCCACTTGGAGAATCTTTTTTAGCGCTGTGGTGTTTTTCAATAATTTCAATATCCCAACCATTAAGCATTTTTGTTGCAGATTTGATTAGGTTAAGTAAAACAAAAACACCTTCACTCATATTTGAAGATTTAAATATTGGAATAACTTTACTTGCTTCTAATACTTTATTTTCATCTTCTTGAGTAAGACCTGTTGTTGCTAAAACTAATGGTTTTTTATTTGCTACACAAAAGTTTAATACTGTTGCTACATTTGATTGATGAGAAAAATCTATAACAACATCACAGTTTTTTGATTGATTTATATCTCCAAACACAAATACTTCTTTATTTGCTGCTTGGCAAGCTTCTACTTCACTTGGCAATACAAAACCTTCTGTAACAGTTAAATCTTTATCTTTTTTTGCACAGTTATAAATAACTTGTCCCATTTTACCACTAAAACCACTAATTAAAATATTCATACTAAATATATTCTCCCTTATACTTTATCTTTTGTACTTTAATGTTTTTTTCTTAAAGTTTGATAAATTTTATATTAAAACTTTACTCCATAATTTTTAAGACTTTCTTTAACTACTTCTTTATTCTTATCTTCTAACTCTGTTAAAGGCATTCTTATTTCTCCACCACAAAGGTTCATAACTTCTGCAGCGTATTTTACAGGAATAGGATTTACTTCAATAAATAAGTTTTTGTTAACTTCTAAAAGTTTTTCGTGCTTTTCACAAGCTAAAGCATAGTTATTATTAAAACATAAATCTACAACTTCTTTAACTTCTTTAGGTAAAACGTTTGCAGTAACACTTATACAGCCCAAAGAACCAAGAGTCATAAATGTATAATTTAAACTATCATCACCTGAATATACTGCCATTTTTTCTTTAAGTGCTTTACTAATAGAAATAATTTGGTTAATATTTCCACTTGCTTCTTTAATACCACATATTTCAGGTATTTCTGCTAGTTTTACAGCTGTTTCAGGTAAAATATTAACTCCAGTTCTACCAGGGACATTATAAGCAATTATAGGCATTTTTACAGCTTCTGCTACCATTTTATAATGTTTTACTAAACCATTTTGAGTACATTTATTGTAATATGGTGTAACTACAAGTAAAGCATCAGCGCCATGTTCTTTTGCATATAAACTATCTTCTATTACTTTTTGAGTATTATTTCCACCAGTACCTACAATAAGTTTTGCTTTTGAACCAATTTCATTTTTAGCAAAATCTATAATAGTGTGTTTTTCTTCAACAGTCATTGTTGATGGTTCGCCTGTTGTTCCTAAAACTAAAATTGCATCTGTACCATTATCTAATTGATAATTAATAAGTTTTTTAAGGCTATCAAAATCAACCTTATCATTTTTAAAAGGTGTAATTAAAGCTACACAACTGCCTTTAAAAACATATTTCATTACATTTTACCTTCTTTTTTATATTCTAATATTTTTTCAAGAATTTGAACTGCGTTTGTTGCAGCACCTTTTCTAATGTTATCTGCTACAACCCACATATTTAAGCCATTGTCTACAGAAAAATCTCTTCTAATTCTGCCAACATAAACTTCGTCTTTATCTTTGCAGATTACAGGCATTGGGTAAACGTTTTTCTTTGGATCATCCATAACGATAACATTTTCAAAATTTTTCAATGCTTCTACAGCATCTTCAACTTCAAAAGGTTTATTAAATTCAACATTAATACTTTCGCTATGGCAATCAAAAACAGGAACTCTAACTGTTGTTGCTGTTATTTTTAAATCTTGGTTATGTAAAATTTTACGAGTTTCAAAAATCATTTTTTCTTCTTCTTTTGTATAACCATTATCAAGAAAATCATCAATATGTGGTAATGTATTAGAAAAAATTTCGTGAACAAATTTTTGTGGTGGTAAACCTTGTACCCCGTTTTGTAAATCCATATAACCTTTTTGGCCAGCACCTGATACAGCTTGATATGTTGAATAAACAATTCTCTTTATATCAAATTTATCGTGAAGTGCTTTAAGTGGTAAAATTGCTTGAATTGTTGAACAATTTGGATTAGCAATAATACCTTTATTCCATAAAATATCTTCTGGGTTAACTTCTGGTACTACAAGAGGAATATTTTCATCTCTTCTCCAAGCACTTGAGTTATCAATAACAATAGCACCCATTTCAGCAAACATAGGAGCATATTCTTTTGAAATACTACCACCAGCTGAAAATAATGCATAATCTATTTTTTTATCGATTATATTTTCTCTTTTAAGTTCAATAATTGTATATTCTTTATCAAACATTTTAATAACTTTACCAGCACTTTTGCTACTAGCATAAAGATAATAGCTATCTGCCTTTATATTTCTTTCTTGTAAAACTTGTATAAATTTACTACCAACCATACCGGTAGCGCCTACAATAGCAATATTCATTTTTTAATTTCTCCTATTTTTAAATTTCATAAAAGTATATTATTAAATACTATAAAATTATGTGCTTTGTTTTTTTGCATTTTTTAGTATAACAAACTGTTATAAACCATCAAAATAATTTATTAATTTTTTAAAAAGTTTTTTAGCCAATTTGAAGTATCAATTGTTGACTGAATATCTAATGTTTCATTAACTGAGTGAGCATCGGTAATTGTTGGTGAAATAATAACAACATCTAAATTTTTAATTCTTTCTTGAAAAATACCACACTCAACTGCAATATGCATTTTTGTTTGTTTAGGATTATTCCCTGTTTTTATAAGTTTTTTAAGTAAATTTGAATTTTCTTGTGTATTAAAAGCTGGTTGACTATCAAGAACCTTTCCTACAAAATCATATTTTTCACATAAGATTTTTAAATTTTTAACTAAATGTTCTTCTCTTTTCTTATCACTGCTTCGTAAACCTATTTTCATAAAACCTTTTTCTAAATTAACTTCAGATAAGTTTTGAGAAGCAACTATATAACCATTTTCGTCTTTAAATTGAACACCTTGTTTAAAATCTTTTACAAAGTTTATAAAATTTTGACTGTTTTTAGAAACAATAGTTTGATTTAATTGTCTTGAACATTTTATTTTTAAATTTTTATATGTCTTTTTGTTTGTAATATAAAAATATTTAATTATTTTCTTTAAATCTTTTTCTGGTAAATTTGTTGTAAAAACACATTCAGACCTTGAAGGAATGACGTTATAATTATGTCCACCATAAAATTTTACTAATTTAGCGTCGTCAATCTTTGTTAAAAGCTGAACAAGTAATTTATGAGATGAACCCCTATCTTTATCGATATCAAAACCAGAATGGCCACCTTCTAAACCACTTATACTTAACAAATAGGTTTTGGTTTGATTTGTATTTTCAATCATAAATCTATCGGTATTAAAGGTAACATAAAAATCAACAAAACTTGCGCTAGAAGTTAAAATTGTATTACCATCAAAACCATCAAGACAAATCATTTGCTTTGATTTTAATTTTTTTACATCAATTTTATATGCCCCTTGCATAGTTGTTTCTTCTTCTGAAGTAAAAACTGCTTCAATATTGCAAGGAATATCACTATCTAAAATATCTAAGATTAAAGCAACGCCTATACCATCATCAGCTCCAAGAGATGTTTCCTTTGCTTTTAAGAAATTACCTTTTTTTATTAAAGTAATTGGGTCTTTTTTAAAATCAACACTTGATTTTGGGCTTTTAACACAAACCATATCGGTATGTGCTTGTAAGATTATTGGTTCAACATTTGCTGTCTTTTTAAAAATAATAACATTGTTAAATTCATCTGTATAAAAAGGTAAATTTCTTGATATAGCAAAATTAACTAAATAATTTTGCATTGACTTTTCGTCGCCAGAATTTCTTGGGATTTTTGATATTTCTTCAAAAAATTTAAAAACAGAATTTTTAACAATGTTATTCATAAGTTTTTATTATTTAACCATTTCAAATGTAGGTACTGGAACAGTATCTGGTGTTTTGTTTAAAATGCTACTTGTAACAATAGCATTATCAAGTTCTCTTACAGTTGTGGTTAAGCCTCCTATTTGTTCTTGTTCAGATAAATAATTTAATCCTTCAGTTAAATTTAATAATGACAAAGTTTCGTTTTGTGACAATTGAATATTAGGTCTATCAACTTGAATTGCTTCGTGAGTATATGGTCTATACAATAAAATTGTTAAACCTTCTTCTTTAACATCATCTGAATAAAAACCAATATAATTTCCATATTGGCTTAAAATTCTTAAAGAACCAAAATTATCATAACTTACTTCATAAGCCATACCAACTGCTTCTTGAGTTTCTTTTCCAAAAGCTTCAGTACCTTTTGTTACAATTCTTGATAATTTTGAAGCTATACCCATGCCTTGAAAATCAGGTCTTACATATAAGCCACCTAATGTATATATATTACCCTTTTCTTCTTCCTTTGGTAAAGTAAAATAAGGATAATCGTTAGGAAGTTGCTTACTTACAGCAATACCTGCTAATTCTTTATCATAATAAGCACCTACAAAAGCATAACCTTTATCTAAATACTCTTGAACTTTATCAGGGCTTAATGCTCTCATATGTCTTCTCATACCGTCATATGTACGATATAAATTTACAATTTCATCTGCTGTTGATGGAGTTTCAAACCTTAAATTTGGATTTTTCAGGTTTCTATTTTCCATTTCCATTCTAGCTGCTACATAATCTCTTAAATTCATTTTTTAATTTTCTCCCGTTGTATAAAAAACGAGAATAGATGAGTTGAGTTCAATTTTTTATTATTTACCTGTAGAACAAAAAAAATAAACCACAGGATTTTGAACTCTCAAAACTGTGGTTTATGTACTTTTACCATTGTTTTGATAGCTCTCCACAATCTTTTTTGACTGTGACAATTCAAGATATATTTTACCTTGAACCAACCAAAATGTTTATTACAGTTTAAAACATTTTGATTTCGGCAATTTTTCCTTTCCTAAACAAGGCAATAACTGTTTCCTTGTAAAGTAGTTATAAAAACTGCGCCTCTATCCTCTACTTTTAGTTTAGCACCTAAGGTGCTTATTGTCAATACTTGATTTACAAAACTATATCAAAAAACAAAGAGAATAAAAAGCATTCTCTTTGTTTTGATTTAATTTTATAAAAAAATCAAAGAACCAAAAATTACTTTTCTTCTTTTTCTTTGCTTTTAACTGCAATAACTTCTTTACCATTGTAGTAACCACAAGCACCACAAACTGTGTGAGCTTTGATTTGTGCTTTACAATGTGGGCATTCTACTAATGTTGGAGCTGTTGCTGTCCAAGTTGCTTTTCTGCTATTTCTTCTTGCTTTACTAACTTTTCTTTTTGGTACTGCCATTTTTATTATCTCCTATTTTTTTAATTGACTAAATGGATTATCTAAATTATCTAATTCGTCCATTAAAGCATCACAACTGCAGGTAGAAAAATTTTTGTTTTTTCCACATACTGCACACAAACCTTTGCAATCATCTTTACATAACATTTTTGTAGGAATGTTTAGTAATAAATTATCAATTACTGGTTTGTCGATTTCAACACAAGCTTGTTTAATAAGGTAATCTTCCTCATTATGCGAATCGTATTGTTCAATAAACTTTTCACTTAAATCAAACTCAATGTCTTTTTCAAAATTTTCGCCACAGTTGTCACAAACAACAAGTAATTTAAAACTAACTTTAGCATTAACATTAAGCTCATCATTTAAATAGTTCATAGTACCATTAACAGTTACTGGGGTTAAGAACTGATAATTTTTATCTTCTATTAAACTATTTTCAAGTTGAAAGTTAACATTAAAGTTAAAATCTTTACCTTGTTCAGTTTTTGCTTTAACAACATTTAACAACATAGCACGAATATTATAATAACTTAAAACACTTTTGTCAATGGTTTTTTACTTTAGTTTTGAAAGAAAAATATAATAACATATTGATAAAAAAAATAAAAAACTACCCTATTTTAATAAGAAAGTTTTTTATTCATAATTTTATTTAGATTTTTTATATTGTTTTTTAGGAACATTATTAAAAGGAATAACTGTATGAACTGGTAATTCTTGGGCTAAAGATGTTATTTCGTCTTTTAAATATTCACAAATAACAGTTCTTTGATTTTCAATAGTATCTTTCGAATCAAACTTAATTGGCTTTCCAAAGCAGATTGTTTTTAGTTTGTGAGCGTTATACATAGGAACAAAATTTAGTTCTTTGCCAGTGCTTTTATAATAAAATTTTGCTAGATCTACAAAGTATAAATTTAAGTCGTTTATTATATTATTGTGACCTTCTGCCTTTTCTGGAAAGATAACAATATTACAACCTTCGTTTAATGCTTCAATGGATTTTTTAAATGTTTGTGTGATTCTTAAATCTCTATAAACAGGAATAGCATCAGCACTTTTAAATAAAAATCCTACTGGAGCTATAAGATATGATAAACCTTTAAAAAACCATCTTATTCCTTTTGGTTTATTAGACCAAAAATCTTTATATGCGTATGAAGGAATTTCCTTTACATTCATCATTTCCCCATTACACCAAATTGCTTTATCAAACGGAAAAAACAACTCTGTTGCTAAGGGGCTATGAAGTTGACAGTGGTTTGAAATAAAAACAACCGGTTCATCAACTGAAACGTTTTCAATACCAGTAAACTTACGCTTACGATAAAATATTAAAACAAAAAATCTTAATATTTTATAAAACAAACCCTTCTTTTTATTTTTATATTTATATTTTACTTTGTTGTTTTTTTTCATTTTTAACTACAAATCTTCTCTTTTATATTATTTATTCTCTTCAACCTTTTCTTCTTTTTTATTATCATTTTTTTTGCTAACTGCTGTGTCGCAAGAATTTCGATAAACAAAAAATCTTGTATATAAGAACTCTAAAACAAAATTACTAATCATTGTTACAGCTAAAACTAAATATTCGTTTACTCCACTGTTTTCTGCCAACTCGCCTAACCAAGTTGAAACAGGGGTAAAAACAGCATAAAACGCTAAAACCAACAACATTGCAAGTTTAACATTGTTAGCCGATTTAAAGGTTATTTTACGGTTAATTGTAAAGTTCCAAACAATTGATAATAATAAACTTAACAAGTAACCTACCCAGTAATTCCAGCCAAAAACTTCATTAAATAAGGCAAACGAAGCAATTTGTATAATGCCAGCACTAATAGATATTATTAAAAATTTTAAAGCTCTAATCCATTCTTTAAAATCTTTCTTTTTTGTATTTTCTTCCATAGAAATTAATCCTTTATTTTCTTTTTAAAACATCTTCTTCTTTTGTGATTACGGACATCAAAACCTTTCCATAAACTTTGAACATCTTCATTCATTTCAAGTTCTGGACCAGTTTCACAAATTTTAATTCCGTTTTCGATGCATACTTTTAAAAGATGATTCATTAAGATTGCTGGAATTCCTTTCTTTTGATGCTCAGGTTTTACAGCTATAAAGAACATTTCCAATGTATCATTATTATTGCCCTTTAAGGCTTTTAATAACCTAAAAACTCCAAAAGGTAACATACGTCCATTTGATTTTTTTAATGCTTTAGCAATTGATGGTACTAAAACAGCAAAACCTACAATTTTATCATTTTTATCTTTAACAGAACAAATATATTTTAAGTTCATTAAAGGAATATTATCTTTTAATACTTGGTTTATAACCCTATCTGTTAAAGGAACTGTTCCGTAAAGAACTGAAAAAGATTCGTCAATTACTTTAAAAGCTTCAAAAGCATCGGCAGTTAAAACCTTAACATCTGTGTAAGAAATAAGTTTATAACCATTTCTCTTTTGTAAAAATTCACTCATTTTTACAAGTTTTTCATCAACTTTTTCTGGAACTGTTAATTGATATTCTACCCAGTCAACATCTTTTTTTAGACCCAACTTTTCCATATGGTTTAAATAGTATGGAAAATTATAGAATGTTATAGACATATTAAGTTCGTCAAAACCTTCAACTAACATACCTTCGTGGTCCATATCAGTAAAGCCTATAGGCCCCATAATTTCAGTTAATCCGTTTTCCTTACCCCACTCAACCACTTTATTAAATAAAGCACTTGAAACTTCATAATCGTCAATAAAGTCAAATCTTGTATATCTAATTGCTTTTGTATTCCACTTTTTGTTTGCTGCGTGATTAATAAGACCAGCGATTCTACCTACAATCTTATTTTCTTTATATGCTAAAAATAATTTTGTTTCGCAAAAATCATAGGCTGGATTTTTAGTTTTTGTAAATGTAGAAATTTCATCATTCATTAAAAAAGGTACATATGATTGTACCTTTTTATACATTTTATTTGGAAAGTCTACCCATTTTTTTAAATCTCTTTTAGTTAAAACTTCTTTTATTTGTATAGACATAAATAACCTTTTTTATTAAATAAACTCTTTTAATGATTTACCATTAACCTTTTTAGAAACAGTTAAACCAATTGTTCCTGGGCCACAGTGAGCACAAACGTTAATTGGAATAATACCTTTGATTAAGTAATTTTCTGGCAATTTTTTTTCTGCATAATCGTAAATAAAATTTAATACTTCTTCTTTAGGGTCAAAAGCAATAATAGTATAATCATATTCTTCTGGTGAAAATTTAGAAATAGCATTATCAATTCTTTCCATAAAAGCTTTTCTAACACTTTTAATCATAGTGTCTTTTTTAAGTTCACCATCTGCTAAATTAATAGCTGGTTTTATACCTAAAAGATTGCCAATAACAACAATAGAAGGTGAAATTCTACCACCATTTTTAAGTGCAACTAAATTTTCAGGTATAAAAGCTATAAAGTTATTATTTTTTATTTCTTCAATACCTTTTACAATATCCTCTACTTTTGCGCCTTTTTTAGCTTCATCATAAGCATAAAAAACTTGTGCAAGCATTGTTGAAGACAAACCATATGAATCAATAACAGTTACTTTTCCTGCAAAATTTTCATTTGCCACATTAGTAAACAATTCATTCATAGATGAAAGTTTGCTTGAAATAGTAAAGTGAATTATGTAGTCATAACCCTTAGCAAATTGTTTTTCGTAATAATCAATAACATCACCTAGTGGTGGTGTTGATGTTTTTATTTTTTTATTTGAACGCATAGCTACTCTTAATTCTTCTTGATTAATAGTAACACCATCAATAAACTCTTCTCCATCAATAATAACATTTAATGGAAAAACACTAATATCTTCATACTTTTTAAAAGTATCATTATTTACCAAACATGAGGTATCTGTTGAAATTAAAACTTTCATAAAAAAACCTTTTCTTTTTTGTAGATTGAAAAAATATAAAAACTACATTTTAACAACTATATATTAACATATTAACTTTTTATCACCAAGAAAATTTATTAAATTTATAAAATTAAAATAAAAAAACTAGGATAAAAATTTTTTAACCTAGTTTTTGATTTATATAAATAAATTTTATTATTGAAATATGAATCTTAAAATCTTTATAAATAATATGTTTTCAGGCTCTCTACTCATATTATAAAACCTTATTCCCATACAACCTGAAAAAGTACCTTTACTAACAGGAGTTATTTTAATATCAAAATGATTTTCTAATTTTTTAAAATTTGGTAAATTTGTAAAATCTTTTTTTATATCACAAATAATACTCCACATTTTTTGCATTTCAGATTTATGTGGAATCCCTACCCATTTGTTTGAAGATGCAAATCTACGTACAATTATATACTCGTTTTTAAAATTAATTTCATCGTCTTTTGTCCATGATCTAAAATCTTTAGCATATTTTTGATTTTTTATTTCATCAATTAAATCATTTAATTCTATTTTTTCTTTTTTAAAATCTTTTTCATATTTAGTTTTTTCATTATTGTTATTGTCAACAATAGGATTTACTATTAAAACTTTTCCACTTTTAATTTTTTCTACTTTTGTTCTACAACTAAAACACATATCATCTTCTTCAGGAATATGAGAATTTTCACACATAGGGCATTTTTTATAAATCATAAGATTTTTCTCCTTTTTTATTCATTTTTATTAAAACATGGATCGCAGGCTGAAATTGAACCGTTTGTTACGTGAGCTGCTTCTCTACAACCACCATCACATTTTATACCTAGATATTTGCAGTTTTTACACATATCTGGTATGTAATCAGAATTTATAAATTTATTCCAGTAATCATCAAAAATTAAATCTTCAATTTTAGTCCAATGACAACACTTTTGTGGACTATGGTTACACACTTTTATATATCCACTTGGGTCTATAACAAAAAAGTTTTTTGCAGCTGCACATTTGTAACTAACATTTATGTGTTTATACTTTTCTGGATTTTTAATAATGCATAAAGGTAGTTCTGTTCCCACATGACCACTTATTCCAGCTTTTTCTAAAACTTCTTCAGCTGTATCAAGCATTAGGTTTATTTCTTCTAAAGTTAATAAAAACTCTTTATTCTCTAAACCCCTTCCACCAGGTAGAAATCTATTTAACAAAACATAACTTGCTCCGTTTATAATTGGCAAGGCAATATTTTCATAAAGTTCATTTATATTTTTTTTAGTTACTGTTATATTTGCTGTCGTTTTAATTCCTAACTGTTTACATTTACTAAATATATCTAAAGTATGGTCTATATCGCCTGTTTTTGTTGTATCTTTAAAAGTTTTAATTCCTGGAACACTAATACTTAATAATAAATTATATTTTTTTATTTTATTTAAAAACTCATCATTAATAAGTTTTCCATTTGAAATTAAACCTATTGAAAACCCTAAATTATAGGCGTGGTCTAAAATATCAAGCAAGTCTTTTCTTGTTGTTGCTTCTCCACCTGTAAAAGTAACTTGTTTTACACCAAATGAACGTATTTTACTTAAAATTTCTTTCCATTCATTTGTAGATAAAATTTCTGGTTTATAATTTTTGTCATTTTCCCAAGGACAAGAACAAAAGATACATTGATGATTACAAATAGGTGTGAGTTCTGCAACAAAAACTTTTGGCAAATTAATCATTTGTTAAAACCCCATCTAATTTAAAATAATTTTTTGTTTGCAAAACTTTACTTAATCCATCAACAAAATCTAAATAATCTTTTAAACTCAATTGATATTCATCAGTTTTTACAAAACACTCATAAAATTCTTCTTCATCTTTAATTTGTTTAGCTGAAACTCTATTTGAAAGATATTTAAAATATTTATGCTTTGCAAAAGATTCAAAATAATCTTTAAGGTCTTCTTCTGTTCTAAAAACTTCTACGTTTTTATTTATAAAGTCTTTTTCAAAAGTTTCAAAATCAACAAACTCATCTTCTTTTAATTGTTCTTTACAAAAATGGTAGTAATAATAGATAAGAGAATATAAATCTTCTTTTGAAACAAATTCGTTTGATAGAATATGTAAATTATTGTAGAAATCTTCATAAGAAACAATACCATTTTGTTTTAAATATTCTTCGTATTTTTTTCGTAAAATATCTTCCCTAAAATTAGAACAATTTTCAAAATCTCTGCCTTTTTTATTTTTTAATAATTGTAAAGCAATATCAAGTTGATCTTTTAATCCATTTGCTTCAAATATTACACTTAAATTTTTTGCAATTTCTTTTTTAGTATAAAAAATCTTAAAGCCTAAAACCTTTTTTAAAGCAATATCAACTTTTGTTTTTATAAGACCAATGTCATTCCTAGAGTTTGCATTAATGTCTTTATAATTCATATTACCCCTAGTGTAATTATCATAAAATAATCTTTTAAACCTATAGAATGGTCTATCATAAAAATTAAAATTTCTATCCTTTTCAAATTCAATTTCTTTTTCTTTAAAAGTTTCTGCTATATCTTTTTTTACTAAATCAAAAGCAATTTCTTCGGTAAAATCTTTTATTTTACTAAAATCAATTTTTTTTCTACCTTTATATTCTTCCTTGTTTTTATTTCTAAAAAGGTCATTATAAACATAATCAAAAATCTTTGGTAAATTTTGATTTTTAGTATTAATAGTTAAAAAGCGTAGTGCTATTTCATATTCAGAATATGTTGACATTCTATCTTTACTAATAACTCTAGACCTAGTTATATTAGGAAAACTTTCATTAAATTCAGGTTCGTTTTTTGCTTTTAATAAAACTTTAAAATATCCATCTAAATCATATTCATAAATATATTCTGGATTTGAAGAAATTTGCGTATTATCACAATAATATTTTATTTCAGCTTCTAATCCTACATTTCTAAACTTATGAATATAAGAGTCACGTTCTTTTAACATTTTATTATATTTTAATTCTTTTTCGAACTTTAAAACTTTTTCTGTTGCTAAATAGAATTTTTTGTCTTCTTCATATTTTTTAAAGAGATATTCATCTTCATTAAAGTTTTCTTCTCTTCTTTTTTCTTCAAGTTTTTTATATTCATCATATGTAATACTATTTTTATAACTTGAAAAAGATTTAAAATTAGTATCCATAACATATTCAATAGATAAAAGAATTTTTTCGTCAACAAAATTTAAAATCTTTTCCAATATCTCTTCTGTTACTTTTTTTGTTTCCACTCTATTACAATTTGAACATCTTAATCTTACATTATAGTAATATTCTCTATCAGGAATATGTATTGAATAACACATCGCCATTGCTGGTTTTTGATATTCAAAATTTCTTAATATATCACTTACAGAATTATATGAAGGTTTTTCTTTTATAGACTCCCTTAAAGATTTTAATCTTTCATCAATTTCTTCTCTTGTCATTTCTTTCATTTTTTATCTCCCACTTTTATTTAAATAAATTTTCTAATACTTGTATTCTATCTATAAAATAACCTTTTTCATCTTTTTTAACTTCAATTCCAAAGTCTTGTAAGTATTTTATATTTCTACCAATAGTTTTTCTATCACAAGGAATACCTAAGTCATTTAAATATTTAGCAATAGCTGTTTGTGGTACATGTGCTTCATGTGAAGAAAACTTACATAAAACTTTTAAAACATATAAAATGATGTTCTTTTTTGAAATTTCTTTTTCCATTTATATCTCCTAATACTTTTAGTATAGCAAAACACAGTGGACAAAACTCGCCCACACAAACCAATTTTAAAACTAAACAATAAAAGCCCAAAAAGAAAGAAACTTCTTTTCGGTTGCTTTTTACAGAATTTATTTTTTTTGGTGGAGATAACCGGGTTCGAACCGGTGACCTTTTGAATGCCATTCAAACGCGCTACCAACTGCGCCATACCCCCATGACTTAATATTTAACTATGGCGATTATATATTAAAAAAGGCTAAAATGCAACAAATTTATTGTGTTGCACTTTAGTCTTTTAATTTATTTTTCATTTTTGCCAATATTTTATTTTCTAACCTACTAACCTGAACTTGAGATACATTTAATATCTGAGCCACTTCACTTTGCGTTTTATCTCTAAAATATCTAAGCATAATAAGTTTTCTATCTTTATCTTCTAACTCTTTTAATACTTCTGTTAGCACCATTTTATCAAATAGACTTGAAACTTCATCGTAATTAACTAATTTGTCTAGAATAACTTGTCCATTAGAACTTTCCTTATCAAGAGTTTCATAAATAGAAACAGGCATACGGGAAGACTCTAAAATAAACATAACTTCGGGTTCTTCAATATTAAATTGTTCTGCTAATTGCTTTGTAGTTGGGGGTTCACCTGTTTTAAGTCTAATTTGGTCTATATATTTTTGCATATTGTAATATTGACTTTTTATTGACCTTGAAACTTTAACAGAACCATCATCACGTAAAAATCTTTTTATTTCTCCAGCAATCATTGGTACTGCATAGGTAGAAAACTTAACATTAAAAGAAGTATCAAAATTATTTATAGCTTTTACAAATCCCACACAACCTAATTGATAAAGGTCATCATACTCTACACCTTTATTTTTATATCTTCTAACAATACTTTTAACTAAAGGAGAATTATTCTCAATTAATAACTCTTTTGCCTTTTCATCTCCATCTTTTGCTTTATTTAATAATTTTAATGTTTCTTCATACTCAAGCACTAATATTCCCTTTTATTTCTTTTTTAATTTATATTTCTTATCTTTTGGGCGCCTTGATTATTTATTTTTTTTGTAAGAACCACTTTTAAACCACCTGACAATAAATTAGTTACTTCTACTGAATCCATAAAACTTTCCATTACCGTAAAACCCATTCCACTTCTTTCTTGATCTGGTTTAGTTGTGTAAAAAGGTTTTTTAGCTTCTTCTAAGTTTTTTATTCCTACTCCAAAATCGTTTATCTCTATTTCAATAGTTTCGTCATCAATTATTTTGGCTTTAATAACTATATCTAAATTATCTGTTTTGTATGATTTAGGATAAGCATGAACAATACTATTTGTTACCGCTTCAGAAACTGCTGTTTTAATATCAGTTAATTCATCAACACTAGGATTAAGCTGTAAACAAAAACCAGCCACAGTTGCTCTTGCAAAACTTTCATTTATTGATAATGCTTTTATTTTTAATTCCATTTGATTCAAACTTTTATTTTCATTCATTAATTAAAATCTCCTATTAACTATTACTTTAAGATATCTTTGGCATAATTTCATATAAACCTGTTAATTTAAAAATCTTTTCGGCATGATAAGAAGGATTTGTTATAAATATACTTATGCCCCTGTCCTTCATTTTTTTATATCTACCAATAAGAACACCTATACCAGTACTATCCATAAATTTTAATTCTGATAAATCTATTATTATTTGTTTTGATATGGTAGACATAAACACTTCGTCTAACTTTTTACTAGTAAACTTTGCTGTATGCTCATCAAGTTCGCCATCTAACATAACATATAAAACATTATTATAATTTCGATATTTAATTTGCATTAAAACACTAAACTCTCCTTTTTTTATTTATAAGTTAATATTAATGCTAATAAATAAAAATAAATTAAAAGTTACTGAAAGTTATTGTCTAATTTTGGCTAAATGATAGATAAATACTTAAAAATAATTTGATAAATATTATTAAAAAAATTTTTTAAAAATTTTTAATTTTTTTGTTGACATATTCCAAAACTTATAGTAATATTTAGGAGCATTGTTTCGACGGGGTGTAGCGCAGTTGGTAGCGCACGTGGTTTGGGACCATGGGGCCGGGAGTTCGAGTCTCTTCACCCCGACCATTACTTAAATTAAGTTTTAAGTCCTAAAATAATGCAAATGATGGGCCTTTAGCTCAGTTGGTTAGAGCAACCGGCTCATAACCGGTCGGTCCGGGGTTCAAGTCCCTGAAGGCCCACCAATTTCTTAGTACCCTTTCAAACGGGTTTGGTACAAAAGAAAAAACTTTTAATTATATGGCTCGGTAGTTCAGTTGGTTAGAACGCCGCCCTGTCACGGCGGAGGTCGAGAGTTCGAGTCTCTTCCGAGTCGCCAGCAACTTTGTTGCAAATTTGCCTTGGTAGCTCAGTCGGTAGAGCACAGGACTGAAAATCCTGGTGTCGGTGGTTCGATTCCACCTCAAGGCACCATGTGCATATCTTGGGGAATTGCACACCCCATTTGCTGGTGTGGCTCAATGGCAGAGCAGCTGAT
>JAFWWV010000138.1 GCA_017523305.1 Clostridia bacterium | reverse complement strand
TAAAATAGTTACACTTTTTAGTTTAATTTTAAAACGCCTAGATGTCGCTATTTTAAAGGGATTTAGCCGTTTTTAAAAACGGTAAAATTTTTGGTAATTTTGTACAAATTTTTTATATAAAAAACGCTTGATTTTTGGGGTATTTTTTGCTTAGTTTTTTTATATTTTTTTAAACTAAAAAAATGGTTTTAAAATTGCTTTATTTTAATAGGTAAAAAGTGGGTTTAATTAGTTTTTTTTTGGTTTTATTAAAAATAAATAAAAAAAAGTTCTACTAAAAACATAGTTAAACTTTTTTATAAGTATTTTTATTTGTTTTTATTAACTTAAAACTTATTCGTCAAGTTTTGATAATTTATCTTGGTAAGTTTTAAATTTTTTATATGAACTTAATGAAATACTATCATCAAGTTTTTTAACAAGTTCTTTTTCGTATTTTGAAATATCTTTAGGCATTTCGATACGAACGGTAACAATTAAGTCGCCGTAAACTTCTTTTTGTAGGTATTTAATACCTTTATTTCTTAACTTAAACACAGTATTAGGTTGAGTTAGGGCTGGAATTGAAAGTTCATAAAAACCTTCGGTTGTAGGAATTTTTACCTTTCCACCTAAGTATGCTGTTGTAAATGGAATTGGTAAATCAAGCAGCAAGTTATAACCATCTCTAACCAAAATTTCGTGAGAATCGACTGCAACATTAATAAGTAAGTCGCCGTTTGGTCCGTTATGTGTTGAAGCGTGACCTTTACCACGCATTGTAATAACTTGACCGTTATCAATACCTGCAGGAATTTTAATTTTGATTTCTTGTTGAACTTTTGTATTACCTTTTCCGTTACAATCAGGACATTTTGTTTTAATAATCTTTCCTGTTGCGTTACACCTTTTGCAAGGGCCTACATTTACTATTTGGCCAAAAATTGAGTTTTGAGTATACCTTGCTTGACCAGAGCCGTGGCAATCTGGACAAGTTTCATACTCTTTACCATTTTTAGCACCTGTTCCCTTACAGCTATCGCATTTTTCAAGTTTAGTTACTTTAATTGTTTTTTCACAACCAAAAACAGCTTCTTTAAAACTTAGGTTTATGTTAACTGTTATATCTTCGCCTGCAACTTGAACTTGGGTTTTACGGCCAGCCCCACCAAAAGATGAAAAGATGTCAAAAATATCTTCAAACCCACTAAATTGACCAGAACCAAATCCACCTTGACCAAATCCACCACGTCCACCAAAGAAATCGTTAGGATTACCTGATGCTGAACCGAATTGGTCATAGTTAGACCTTTTGTTACTATCACCCAATACCTCATAAGCTTCGTTAATTTCTTTAAATTTTTGTGCGCATTCTGGGTCGTTTGGGTGCAAGTCAGGGTGATAAAGTTTTGCTAATTTACGGTAAGCAGATTTAATATCATCTTGACTAGCACTTTTGCTTACACCCAAAATGTCATAATAATCTTTATTTGGCATTGTTTTTTAAAAATTTCCTTTTTTAATATTTATGACAGTTTTGTTTAAATTATTTATTATCTTTATCTTCGTCTTTTTTATCGTCGATAATTATTTCGTCGTCGTTTGCTTCTGTTTTATTTTCTTCTGCGTTGCCTTTAGCATCTTTTGAAGCTTGAACATAAAGGTTTGAAATAATTCCACTTGAAGATGTTGAAAGTTCTTCTAAAGCTTTTCTTACTTGTTCAACGTCGTCAGTATCGGTATCTCTTTTGCATTTATCGATAGCTGCTTCAAGAGTTGATTTATCTTCAGCGCTAAGTTTATCGCCGTTTTCTTTAAGCATTTTTTCAAGTGAGTTAATCATATTTTCTGCGTTGTTTTTAACTTCAAAAAGTTCTTTTTTCTTTTTATCTTCTTCAGCAAATTTTTCAGCTTCTTTAATAGCTGCGTCAATATCTTTTTCGCTTAAGTTTGATGAAGCTGTAATTGTAATACTTTGTTCTTTATTTGTACCTAAATCTTTTGCTGAAACGTGAACAATACCGTTAGCGTCGATATCAAATGTAACTTCAATTTGTGGAATTCCTCTTGGTGCTGGTGGAATATCAACTAAACTAAATCTACCTAAAGTTTTGTTGCCATTAGCAAATTCTCTTTCGCCTTGTAAAACGTGAATATCAACACCTGGTTGGTTATCAGTTGCAGTTGAGAAAATTTGTGATTTTTTTGTAGGAATTGTTGTGTTTCTTTCAATTAATTTTGTAAAGATACCACCAAGAGTTTCAATACCAAGTGAAAGTGGTGTTACGTCAAGAAGTAAAACATCTTTAACTTCGCCAGCTAAAACGCCACCTTGAATTGCTGCACCTAAGGCTACGCATTCGTCTGGGTTAATACCTTTAAATGGGTCTTTACCTGTAATTCTTTTAACTTCGTTTACAACAGCTGGAATTCTTGTTGAACCACCAACTAAAATAACTTTATCAATTTCGTTTAAACTTAATTTACTATCGTCAAGAGCTTTCATAACAAGTTTGCTTGTTTTTTGAACAAGGTCTTCTGTAATAGCATCAAATTTAGCACGAGTGATATCATATTCAAAGTGTTTTGGGCCTGTTGCATCTGCTGTAATGAATGGTAAGTTGATTGTTGCTTTTGTTACGCTAGAAAGTTCGATTTTTGCTTTTTCTGCTGCTTCTTTAATTCTTTGCATAGCAAGTTTATCTTTTGATAAATCAATACCTTCTTTTGCTTTAAATTCGTCAATAATTAAGTTCATAACTCTTTGGTCAAAGTCGTCACCACCTAAACGGTTATCACCTGCTGTTGCAACAACTTCAAAAACACCTTCGCCAATATCAAGAATTGAAACGTCGAATGTACCACCACCAAGGTCGAATACTAAAATCTTTTGGTTTTTGCCATCTGCTTTATCAAGGCCATAAGCAAGAGCAGCTGCAGTTGGTTCGTTAATAATTCTAAGTACTTCTAAGCCTGCAATTTTACCAGCGTCTTTAGTTGCTTGTCTTTGGCTATCTGTAAAGTAAGCAGGAACTGTAATAACTGCTTGAGTTACTGTTGAGCCTAAATAACTTTCAGCATCTTTCTTTAATTTTTGAAGAATCATTGCTGAAATTTCTTGTGGTGAATATTCTTTACCTTCAATATTCACTCTGTACTCGCTACCCATTTCTCTTTTAATACTAATAATTGTATTATCTGGGTTAACAATTGCTTGTCTTTTTGCTACTTGACCTACAAGTCTTTCGCCTTTTGCAAAAGCTACAACTGAAGGAGTTGTTCTTTCGCCTTCTGCGTTAGCAATAACTACTGGTTCTTTGCCTTCCATTACTGCTACACATGAGTTTGTTGTTCCTAAGTCAATACCAATAACTTTTCCCATAATTTAAAAAATCTCCTTTAAATTTTTGTTTGTTTTATATTTATTTTTTTTGTTAACTTTTTATTTTGCTACACTTACTTGGCTAAATTTAATTACTTTTTCACCTAATGTATAGCCTGCTTCGTATTCTTCAACAATTACACCACTTTCTACTTCAGTATTTTCTACAAGTAAAACTGCGTTGTGTAATTCTGGATCAAACTTTTGGCCTTTTGTTTTTATTTTTTTAACGCCTAGTTTTTCAAGTTCTGCCATAAGGCTTTTTTCAATTAAGTTAATACCATTTAAACTGCTTTCATCTTTAACAATAAGTCTTGCTTTTTTAAAGGTATCTAGTGCAGGAATAACTGCTTTAACGGCTTTTGCTACCCCTTCTTCCTTTGCGGCAGTAATTTCTTCACGAGTTCTGCGTTTGTAGTTTTCAAATTCTTTTTCATATTCTTTATATTTATTTACAAATTCTGAAAACTGATATTTTAATTTTATAAACTCGTCTTTACAAACAAATTCTTTCTTTTGTTTCTTTTCTTCAAACTCTTCAATATCTTCTTCAAGGTCTTCCATTTCGTCTTCAACTTCTTCTTCAAGTTCGTCGTCTAACCTTTCTTCAATATCTTCTAAGTCTTCTTTTCTTTTTTTCTTTTTATCAGACATTATCTTCCCCCTTTGTTATTTGTTTTATTTTTAAGTTCGTCACTTACAAATTTTAATACACTTGCAACAGTTGCATAATCTATGCGCTCAGGTCCTATAATGCCTACAGTAGCAACTTTTTTGCCATCAAGTATAAGTGGGGTTTTTATAACAGCGCAGTCGTTAAGTTTATCCAACTTATTTTCACTGCCTATTTTTACGGTAATTCCATCTTCACTTGAAGTATCAAAAACATTTTGTAAACTTTGTTTATCGTCTAACACGCTTAAAATGTTTTTTGCTTTTTCTACTGAACTTATTTCAGGACTTTCTAACATTTTAATTAATGTTTTGTTTGAAACATTACTGCTTGTGTTGTTTTGATAATTTGATAATACACTTATAACAAGTTTGAAAACTTCTTCATAATTTTTCATACTGTTTTTAATACTTAAACTGAAAGTATCCATATTTTGAGTCATAAAACTTACGCTTTGACCAGAAAATATATCAGTAAAAATATTTGAAGCGTTGTCGCAATCTTGCTTAGTTATATTGCTTGGTGCTGAAATTGTACTACTTATTGCACCTGCGTTTGTATCAATTAAAACTAAAACTTGCCCACTTATCATAAACAAAACTTTGACAGATTGAACAATAAGGTTATCTAAACCATCAAGCATAACAACAGTTGGATAGTTGGTTGTGCTTGAAATTGTTTTAGCAATACTATCAACAATTTCGCTTAAGTTATTTGTTCTTGCAAACATTTTGCCCTTAACTTCAGTTAAAGCCTTAGCGTTTTTTGGTGTTGATTTTAAAATTTCATTTACAAAAAACCTATAACCTTGTGAAGTAGGTATTCTGCCACTAGAAGTATGAAGTTGTTTTAAAAAACCCATAGCTTCAAGGGTGGCGAGTTCGTTACGAATTGTAGCTGTTGAAATATCGTGCAATTCGGTTTGCTGAACAAGTAAACTGGTAATTGGACTTGCTTGTTTAATGTAATTATCAATAGCACAAAACAAAATAGTTTTTTTTCTATCTGATAACACAGGCAAGGAGTTATTACCTTCCATTACTTCCCCTTTTATATTCGTTTATTTTTTTTAGTTACTTTTATTTTTAAATGTATGTTTAACACAAAAAAATTAGCACTCTAAAAAAACAGTTGTTAGCACTCTTTAACTTCGAGTGCTAAAACTATTATATGCTAAAAAAAATAAAAGTCAACAATTTGATGTCAACTTTTACTAAAATTTTTTGTAAACTTTTGTAGAACCCTTTTAGATTTATTTATATGAAACAATATTATACATTTATATATATACTTAATATATGTGTGTAAAAAAACAAAAAAGCAAGTATTTTTATTACCTGCTTTTTTTAATTTATTTTTTGTTTTCTTCAAAATATACAAACATAGCAATTAAACCTTTTATAACTTCATATGAGTCTTCTACATATTGTTTAATATTGCGAAGACTAAATAAGTTGTGTTTATGAAAATGACCATTTCTAACATTTTCAATAAAATTTTCTAGATTATTAATAATTTTATTTTTTAATTTTTCATCAATATAATTATCTTTATTTTCAAGAATATTTTTTTCAATGAAGTTTTTAAGTGGAGTGCATGTTATTTTTGTTTTAATCCAATTAATTTTATTTATTTCATATTTATAATTATTATCTACTATATTATTTGTATCACACAAATTATTATTATGTGAGTATTTAATGCAAGCACACATAAACTGCTCTATTGCTTTAATTAAGCAAGTCATAAGTGGTGTTAATTCACAGCCTTCAGCAGACTCTTGCAATTGTGAATAATAATATTCGTTTGAAGATAACAAATTTTTAATTTCTAACGCTTTATCATTATAACTTAATATAATTTTATTAAATACTTCACTAAATTTTCTGTTATTTACAAAATCATAAAAAATTGTTTCGGCATCTAAATTTTCTTTAACTTTAGCGTAATACTTTTCAAAAGAATATTTTTTAGAATTTTTAATTTCTTCTAGATATTTTTTATATTCTTCATCTATTATTTTTTTCATTTCAGCAACTTCTTCTGCATAAACAATTTCTAAGGTTTTATTTTTAACATTTTTATAACATTTTTCTAATGCTTTTTTATTTTTAATAATAATAAAAATGTCTTTAAAATTATCTTTTATTGCATTATTAAAAGTGTGAACAATTTTTTTATTTTTTTGTTTTACCCTTTTAAAATAATTATCAATAAAGTATAAAGAATCAAAAATTTGTTCTTGGGTAAAAGTTTGAATAGAATTTCTTATTTCAGGGAGTTCCATTCTTACCTTTGAAACAACTTCTAAAACTTTATCAAACTCTTTTTTATCGTAAATACACCTATTAACTTCATTATTATATTGTTGTGTTGTATAACTTAAAGCTCTTTCAACAAGTTCTGTTACAATTTTTAAATCTTCAACATCAGTAAAATTATCAATTTTATCAACGTTTCTAAGTATTATTTTTTCAAGTTGATAAGATTTTGATCTTTTAAGAAAAGAGAGATGATTTTCAAAAATATAATCTTGTAATTCATCAGAATACCAATCAGCAGAAATATTTTTTGGCATTTTTGTATCCCAAAAAAAATCAAATATTTTTTGTTGATTTGTTATATTAATATATGGTTTATCTCCATTTTTCTCTAATTGGAAATTTAATAATGGAAGAATTTTATCTGGTATTTTTCCTAGATAATTTTCATGAATAAAAGACTCTTTACTTAAAACATTTTGCATATTATTTGAAATATAATCGTTAACTTTATCTTTATTTTCTTCCGTCAACAAAAATAAAATATTAAATAAAACATTAGCCTTAACACATTCATTTTCCCATCTTTCGAATTCTTTATCATTTGCGGCTTCCTTATCTTTATCTGGAAAAGTCCATAACAAAACAGGATCATAAGGAAGTTCTTTTTTAATTGGTGCATCAACTTTAAAATTTTTTAAAAAATCTGGTTTTATTAAATTTTCTAATATAGTTAATTCTTTTTGTTCTTTATTTTCATTATAATATCGGAATAAATATACATTTAAACTTTTTATAAGACCATTATCTAAAGATATTTCTTCTTCTTTAAAACTAAAAGGATTAAAATTTTCAATTCTTTTAATAAATTCTTTTTGCTTTATTGCAAACTCGGAAGAAGGATCACAAATTCCTAATTTCAAACAATTTTCATCAAAATTAAAAATAGGTTTAATTAAACCTTTTAATAATTCTCTACAAAGTTCTTCACCAAAAAGATACATACCTTTAATAAATCTAAAAGCAGTTATAATTAACAAATAAAAATAAATAGGGTCCCTATTTAAAATTGGGTATAACGAAATAAAATCATATCTACTTGCTAAATTACAAATAAGTTCATAAGCCATTTCATTTGTTCCACTAATGCTAATATTTTTAGATACATCTATTCCATTATTTTTACATAATTCTAAAATTTCGTATTTATCCATTTAAATCTCCTACAAAAATAATAATAAATAAAAATTTTATAGTCAAATAATAACACTAAAGCAAAAAAGCAAGTAAAAAAATACTTGCTTTTTTAAACTATTTAACAAGGTCGTTTGCGAATTTTTCAAATGATGATGCAACAAAATCTACATAACCTGGGTTTATTTCGTACCCGATAGATTGTTTAACATCTTGTGCTGTTGCAACTACATCTACACTGCCTATTTTTTCGGCAAGTGCAGAAGGTGTTTCATAACTTAAAACAACTGGGTTTGTTTTTAATTGATTTAACATT
>JAFWWV010000137.1 GCA_017523305.1 Clostridia bacterium | reverse complement strand
CCTGTTGCTAATGGTGTTACATAGATATTATTTCCTTCAATTCTAACATTAAGATTATCTGCTGAATATAATTCATATTCACTCATTAAACCATTATTATCTGTTATTTTATATTCTTTACCAATTATAACTTCCATTGAACTTCCATTAAAACTTGGCTTATTATAATGAGCATTTACTAATCTCATTATTTCATTTTTTTCTGCATTGATATTGATATAATCACCATAACCATATTGTTCTGTCCAGAATTCTACTATTTGACCTCCTGTTGTTTCCCATATTAACGCTTGTGTAGCCATTCTATATCTTAAAGTTTGATGACCCGGATAATCATATCCATAGTGACCTATCAATTCTATTTTTTTATTTGTTGCCTCATCATAGGGTGAAGCCTGTAATCCATCATACCCTAAATATGAGGTATTAGTTATATCAACACCTGGCTCTATACAATAAACTACTTTCCCATTCATTGTATATTGCTCATACTGTGCTGACATATAATCCTTTCCACCACCTCGTCTTGTGTAATAAACATTTGGTGTTTTAGGATGTGATAAAGTTCCATTTGTTGCAGCCTCTACTTTTGTAGGAGTAATAAAATTAAATACGCCAAATAAAGTAAAAGCCAACAAGAACATACTTAATATTCTTTTTTTATTCATAATTTTATCATTTCCTTTCATCAAAAAAAGCAACCAACATCTGATTGCTTTAACTAAAATTTTTAATTTTCCATAGGATTTGTATAGTTAATTTTCAACTTATATCCTATAACTTTACCTTTGTAAATAATTTCTATTGGATCAAAACCAAGAATATTTACAGTATCAGAAAATGCTATTTCAAATCCTGCTTTCATACATTCATCATAAGTAGCATATTCAACTTCTTTCATAAGTCGTTCATATTCTTCATCAACTAATTTTTCTTCTTCAACAACAATTTCTTCTGATGTTTCTTCTTGTGGCTTATCTTCAATTATTTCTTCTTTTACTTCAACTTTTTCTTCCACTTTTTTAGGAACATCTTCTTGTTCTTTTTTAGGCTCTTGCTTTACAACATTTTCTTTTACAGAAGTTGTTTTATTAGAGTTCTGTTCTTGTTGTTGTGCATTACTTACTTCTGATTTTTGAGTTTCTTTTTGTGAAATAACAGATTCGGTTTTTGTTGTTGTTTCTGTTGTTGTTTTTTCTGTGTTTTCTTGTTGTTTCTGTTCAACTTCAATTTTTGTAATATCTTTAACATCTTCTGCAATTACCTCCATTTCTTTTTGAGTTTCTTCAATGCTATTTTTTTGCATTGTTTTAGTTTCAAATCCCAATATCATCAAAAAAGTTATTGCTACTATTCCTGCAATTATAAAAATTTTCTTTTTCATCTCAATCACACCTTTCTTCAAAGCCATTATAATTTCTAACTTTAATTTTTTCATTACTGCAATTACTTATATACTTTTTTCAGTTAGTAAATAATAGTTAGTATAAATACTAGGGAGGATTGTAAGGAGGGATTTGTGGAATAAATACTCCCATCATCTTGCACTCATATCTCGTTGTCGCAAATACTTGCTGTAATGCTCTATTGCTTTGACAACAAAATCTTCAATTTTTGGTTCTTCAATATTTTTAGGGAGTACACTTCTAATTCTTCCTTCATCAAATTTCATTTTGGGAATCTGATTAGGTTTTTCTTGGGATAATATATCATCTATATCATCTTCTGTGAGAGTCCCTGCTTGACTCATTTTTTTCATTTTAATTGCCTGTGCGTGAGATGGTGTAGCGTCATTATACTCAATACAATCCAAAAGAGTATATTGCTGTTCTTCGGTTAAGTAAGATAATTCAACTGCTGGTAGAAAAGCAATTCTTTTTTTATCTACCATTTCCAATAATTCTGGTATTAGTTCAGTTAGTCTTATATATCTTTGTATTTGAGTTTTACTATCTCCTACTTCATTTGCTAAAAGTTCAACAGAAGATTTATTATCTAACTTCTGCCCAACTTGGTCAGAAGTTAAATCTGTTCTTTTACCTTGATGTTTCATTGCTTCTAATTTCATTTTATATGCAAATGCTTTTTCACTAGGTAGTATTTCTTCTCTTTGCATATTACTATCTACCATTATTATAGTAGCCTCATCATCAGTTAAATCTCTAATAATACAAGGTATAGTATCTAACTCTGCTAATTCACTTGCTCTTTTTCTTCTGTGTCCTGAAATCATTTCATAAGTTCCATCTTCTTTTGGTCTTACTAATGCAGGAACTAATACACCATTTTCTTTAATGCTATCTCTCATTTGTTCCATTTCTTCGTTATCAATAACTTTAAATGGGTGATTTGGGAAGTCTTTAATATCCTTTATTGATATATCAACAACTTTCTCTAAATTAGCATTATCTCTTTGTTCTTGGGTAGAAAACAAATCATCTAGTGTAATCTTTGGAATTTGCATTTTTATTTCTTTCTTTTCCATCAATTAACACCTCCTTTGCAAGTGATGAATAAGCGTCTGCCACTTTACTATTCTTATCATAAGTAAAAATACTTTTACCGTGTTGTGTAGATTCTGCTACTTTAATTGCTCTTGGTACTTGTGTGTCATAAATCTTTATCGCACTTCCATAACTATCTTTTAATTGGTTATATATATCTTTTGTAAGGTTTGCTCTTTTATCTACTATTGTAAGAACAATACCATCTATTTTTAAATTAGGGTTAATTTGTTGTCTAATCTTAATAATAGTAGATAATAATTGAGTCATTCCTTTTGCTGCAAGATATTGTGGTTGTAATGGAATAATAACTTTATCTGCACTAGCCAAAGCATTTATTGTTAACATACCTAATGATGGTTGAGTATCAATCAATATATAATCGTATTTTTCTCTTAAATCCTTAATACAATTTTTCATTGTATATTCTCTACTCATTGCACCTACTAATGTCATTTCAATACTAGATAATTGAATATCACTAGGAATTAAATCCATATTTTCACTATGATGTTTTATACAAGTATCAAAATCATTCTTCCTATCATTAAGAGTATTTATTAACAAATCATTTAGAGTAGAAGACAGTTCATCTTCTGTCCATCCCATACAAGTAGTTAAGTTACCTTGTGGATCTGCGTCAATTAACAATACTTTCTTTCCTTGACTAGCAAGTCCTGCTCCAAGATTAAATGTTGTAGTAGTTTTACCTACGCCACCTTTTTGATTTGCAATAGCAATTACTTCACATTTTGACATTCTTTTTCATCCTCCTTTCTATTTAATTTAGCCACCTTAAATAAATAAGATGGCTATGTAGTTATGCCTTTACAGGCATAAAAAAAGAACTGAAATTATCAGTTCTTGTCTAATGTTTTAATCATCTTTAATAAGAGTTCATCAATCGCATCTGTTGGTCTTGATTCATTTAATTGTTTTGTTCGTAATTCATTTAAAGCATTGATAATTATTTTTAATTCATAACCATCTACTAACAATTTAAACTTTTTCATACCGAACTCCTCCTAATAAATTTATTTATTATATTTTATCATTCGCTACATCAATATACAAATATGCGACATTACTTTATAATATAATATATGTGAGTATAAAAAAGAACTGATGAAAATTATCAGTCCTTAAATATAATATATTTTAAATTATACGAGTTTTTCTTGTTTTTCCATTACCCCATTTTTATCATTTTTTTATGTTAAAATAATTAAAATAATGTAAAAAGAAATTATAATTTTTATCCCATTTTATAAGGGTTTGTGAGTGTTTTTTCTTATTCTTCCATTACCCAATTGATGTTGGTTTTATTTTCATTCATGTTATCACTTCCTTTT
>JAFWWV010000001.1 GCA_017523305.1 Clostridia bacterium | reverse complement strand
GGGCTCGATGTCAAGTAAAGACTGTTAAATTTTTTATATTTTCTCAAAAAAAATTGCCATATATCCAAAATCGGATATATGGCTTTTTTATTTATTTTCCAACATTTTCAAAATCTCTTTATACTCGTCTTGAAAGTTAAAAGTTATTTCTATGTTTGTCGGTGTATGAACTATAATCTTTTGGATTAAATCTTTAACTATAATCTTGTTAAGAGATTTGATATTTTTGTATTTTGTAAAAGTCTTAATAAACTTGTTTTCTTGCATGACTTCTATTACATTGTCAGTTTGAAATGTCTTGCCTTGAACTTCTTGTTCTTCAAGTTCTTGCTTGAATCTCTTATAATCTGCAAGTGATATTTCCAAATTTCTATACTTTTGATATAGTAATTCTTTTTGTAGTTCTATATCATTTTTAGGTTTATAAGAACTTTTGATTGTTGCTTGTTTTTCAGTTTTAGCAAGTTCATTTATAACAACTTCTATATCACAAGCAATTTTAATAAATTGTTGTATTATTTTTAATACAACTTTTGCCAACTCTTGTGTTTTAACAATTTCGCTTTTACATAAATTAGTTGATAAACTTTTTAACTTACACTTATAGAAAGTGTATTTTCTATTTTTATCATTTACATAAGTCATCTTTGTATTGCAATCGCCACATATTAAAAGTCCTGAAAAGTAGTTGTCTGGTTGTGTGGAGTTGCCTTTAAAATAAACTCTCTTTTTATCAGCAATTAAGGATTGCACAAGATTAAAAGTTTCTTTATCAATAATTGGCTCGTGTGTATTTTCTATTGTTATCCATTCAGACTTGGGTAACTTTTTACATTCTTTTGTTTTATAATTCATTATTTCTCTTTTGTGTTGAACCATATTTCCTATATATACCTCATTTTTCAAAATTGTTGTTACGGTATCTCTGCTCCAAATATGTTCTTTGTTTGTTAATCTATTTGTATAATAACCATCAATTTGCATTTGTTTATATTCGCTTGGTGTAGTTATACCTCTTTCACTTAATATTTTGGTTACTGCCATAAATGATTTATGCTTGATAAACAGCTCGTAAATAAGTTTGACAATATCTTTTACTTCCTCATCTACAACAAGTCTGTGTATGTCGTTTTTATCTCTTTTATAGCCATACGGAGCGACAGGCGAAGTAAATTGTCCTCGTGTTGCTCGAAGATTGTAAGACATCTTACTTTTTATTGAACAATCTTTTAAATATTCTTCATTCATAAGTCCAGATAGTCCAATTAAGAGAGTATCAATCGGCTCATCATTTATCTCGCTGTCATAATTGTCATTTAGAGATATAAATCTTGTATCAAGAGTTGGGAACATTACTTGAAGATATTTGCTCATCTCAATATAATTTCTACCAAATCTTGAAAGGTCTTTAACAACAACACAATTTATTTTCTTTGCGATAATATCGCTCATCATTCTCTGAAATGCTGGTCGGTCAAAGTTTCCACCAGTATACCCATCATCAACATAGAATTTGTAAGAGTTCAAACTATCAAGAGTTTGCACAAAGTTTTCTAAATAACCTTTTTGCGATTTAACACTTTCGCTAGTTTGTCCTTTTTTATCTTCTTCAGATAATCTCACATACAAGGCAACGTTCCATTTACCTAAAACTTTCTTTTTTTGATATTTACTTGTTCTAGCCATTTGCCACCAACCTTTGAGAAGCAGTAGCAAGTTCTAAAATATGTTTGTTGCTTTCTATAAACTCTATTGCAATTTTATACTCATCTTTATATTTAATATCAATTTCTATTAAGTTGTTTTCGTGTATCCAGATATTATCAATAAGTTCAGTTATAATACTTCTATCTAAATTTTCAATATCTCTAAATTTCACAAAGTGGCTAACAAAAGGATTATCAACTTGTGTTCCGTTCTTAAAACTTATAATTTGTTCTTCCAAAGAGTTTATTTCTTCTTCAAGTTTTACAAGTTCACTTTGTGCTTGTTCTTTATATCTTTTATATTCTGCCTGTGTGATAATCTCATTTTTATAGTCAGGGTAAAGACCATCAATGTAACGTATCTTCTTTTGTTTGTCGTTTAGTTTAATCTTTAATATTTGTTCAAGATTATCTGTTTTATAATTTTCAAGTTTAAATTTTGTTATAAGGTCAATAATACTTTCAAAGTTCACAGCAACTTGAATATAAGTTTTTATATACTCAAACACCGTATTTTCTAAATCTGCTTTTCTAATGCTATGTGGCGAACAAATTGCTTTACCACAACGTTTGAAATTACTGCAATTATAATATTCTATATATTCAGTTTTGCTATGTCCTTTACGACTTTTCTTTTTGCTCATACCGTGCTTACAAGTGGCACAATGCAAAAATCCCGAAAGTAAATCAAGTTGTTGTTTGCCAAAGGATACTCTTGTATCTCGCTTTAATAAATCTTGAACTTTATCAAAAAGTGCTTTATCAATAATTGGCTCTGTTACATTCTCAACAACAATTTTATCTTCTTGTGCAACCTGTTTGAATTTATGAACTTTATAATTTATCTTTTCTCTATGCTTTTGAACAAGGGTGCCTATGTAAATAGGGTTAGTCAAAATTCTTCTAATTGATGAGTCCTTCCAACCAATCTTGTTGCCATAACTATTTACATACTTGTTTATCCCTTTTGAACTTTTATAAGTTGCAGGACAAAGCACGCCTTCTTCATTTAATCCAAATGCAATTTTACCCATTGTTTTACCACTTGCAAATTCGTTAAAAATTCTTTTAACAATTTCACCAGCTTCTAAATCTACAAGTAGTTTATTACAATTTTGTGGGTCTTTGATATATCCATAAGTAGCATAAGTTCCAACAAATAATCCTTGTCTTTTTCGAGCATCAAATGCAGACCTAACTTTTAATGATATATCTCTACAATAACTTTCGTTCATTATGTTTTTAACGGGAACTATAATGTTTGATAAAGATTCGGGTTTAAGATAACTATCGCAATTATCAATGATAGATATAAATCTAACATTAAGCATTGGGAAAAATACTTCAAGATAATTTCCAACTTCTGAATAGTTTCTTCCAAATCTTGAAAGGTCTTTTACAATCACACAATTTATTTTGCCAGACCTAACATCATCAATTAGTCTTTTAAATCCCGGACGATTAAAATTAGTTCCAGAGTAACCATCGTCAACATACTCATCTACAACTTCCACATTATCAAGTTTGTTTGCATATTCGGTTAGTATTACTCTTTGTGATGTAATACTTTCGCTCTCGGTTTTGTTATATATTTTCATAGTTCCAAGAGCTTTATCGTTCTCAACATCTTCTCGTGAAAGTCTAATATAAAAACCAGCCTTCCATATTTTGAGTGAAGAAGGCTGGTTATAATTTTTTTCAATCATAACATACTCCTTCTGATAATCATAATGGTATGCTATGAAATATTTAACACACCATTATATTATCACAAAATTTTCAGTTCGCCAAGTCCCTTTTATGAACTTTTTGAACATTCTTTAAGAGAGTTTAATAATCTCTCTTGAAAGGTTGGACCTTCATCATCAAAGTTTAGTTTAACAGCAATGTTTCCAACTTTGAAGAAATAAGGGTTTTTTATTTGCTCCACAAAACTAATAATTTTAGATTGAACAGAGCAATTCTTATCTATTCTAATATCTCTTAAATCAACCAAATCATCAATATTAAAATTTTCTATATCTACATTTTTCAAGCTGTCGAGCTTGTTATTTTGCAAGGTTAAATACTCCATACAATAATATATTTCTATTAACCTTTTTATTATGCAGATTATTGATGATTTGTTTTGTTTGTTCGGTTTTAAGTAATGTATTTTTCATAATTATTCCTCATAGTTTTTTGTCTCCTTTTCTAAAACTTTAAGTAAACTATTTGCTTTAAGCAATAGTTGTTTTTTTTACATTCAAGTCCTTTTTTCACAACTTGAAAAATCGGTGTTCGGGTATCCCGACAGCCGAAATAATGAGTAGAAACGAAATAAAAGTATGTGTGTCAGTAAAAAGTCCTATTTTATAGGGCTTTTTCGCTACATTTAGCTTTTATTGTTTCTACCTTATGCTCTATACTAAATATAATCTACATTTCCATCTCATAACCACCATCTTCTTGGATTAAACCTTCTTCTTTCAATCGCTTGAAATGGACTTCTTCAAGGTTTCTCATAAACTCTTGAAATGAGTGGATTGCTTCGTATTCTACAAGTCGATTTAGATAAATACATTGGTCTAATAATTGTGACATTTTCTTTCGTTGCATTGCTTTTTCCATTTTATATTTAGCATTAAGTTGAGTTCTTTCAAGCTCTAATTTTTTAATCTCTAATGCTTGTTTAATTACAATGCCACCAAGTCGTCTATATAGGTCTTTTTGCATTTGGTCGCCAATGGTTGATGTTTGTTTATAACCATTCCTTTTGCAATATTTATCTATGGTGTCTTGTTTTTCTTTTAGTGCGTCAGTAAAGTAATTTTTCTCTCGTTTAATCTTGTAATTATGTTTGAGAATATAGTCTGAAATCTTGTCAATTTGTGGCCTGAGATGTTCCATATTTTCACCGTTATAATACAAGTGTCCTTCGGGTGGAAAGTTGTTTGAAAGTTTAACAAGCATAGATTTTAGTTTAAGACTAGAAACTTCGTTAAACGCTTCATTTGCTTCCTTAATTAGGTTTGTCCTAATCCTTATCTCTCTTGCTTTGAAATCCGTCGCACAGAGTTCCATATTGGCTTTAAATTCGTCCATAGCAAGGCAAGACAACTTTCCCATTGAATAACCCTTTCCATTGTCTGTAAGTCGCTGTGGTTCCTTTTCAAAGAAGATTAAATGGATATGTCTATTGTCGGTGTTTTCGTGTAATCCCGCAAACCATTCAATGTTGTCCGGATTAAGACCTGCTCGTTTGAAAAACTTCGGTAGTTCACTTTGCATAATGTTTTTGGCTTGCTCAAAATTATTACACCAATTAAGTCCAAATCGTTCTTCAAAACTAACAACACCAGACCAAATGACAGATTCGGTTTCTCGCAAATGTTCTCGAGTTAGAGCAATTTGTTTTTTGTTCATCTTGCCATCTTGATTGAAAATTCCACTAGACTTTGTGCTGTTGTTTGAATATTCCACAAAGTCAATATTCTTCAAATCTTTAATTCCCGTATCAATGTATTTCATATAGTCGTTGTATTTGTTTGAAGAATAGAATTTTCTCTTGTCTTGCATTGCTGGATTATTGGGGTAATTGGGTAAACAAAATTCAAGCATAAAGTTAACATTAGGAACTTCTTTACCTTCTGCCATTTAGCAAATCCTTTTTCGTTTGAGCTCTTAATACTTCAAGGTCATAGTCGGTTGGTTCATATTTCCAATCACTACTATAACTTCGCAAACTTGCTCCTGTGGATTTTAATAGTAGTTTGGTGTTTAAGTTTGTCATTACTTGATTTGTTAGAACTTCACCTGTAGTTTCTGCAAAGTAAGATTTTTGACCTTTCTCAATCTTGTCTAGTTTCTCATCAACTCCTTGCATATATCTTCTAATCTCTGAAAAGTTAATGCTGTTGTTGATTTGACTATCTCCAAGCATTTTCTCTGCACCTATAAGAGCAAAGTGTCTTATGGTGTCTGTTTTGTTGCCAATCATTGGCATAAATTTTCCCATAGCACGATTAAGTAAATCGGCTTGGTCTTTGTCATACACTCTAACGGTGTATTTTTGCATTACATCTTGTTTTGTAATTTTGGGCATTTTTTGTTACTCCTTCGGTTTTAATTTTTTTGTTTTGTGGGTTGTTTGAAATGTAAATAAATAATGATTTTGATGATAACCTCCTTTTGTTTAGATTTTGTTGTGGGGAATAATAGATAACTTGGCACCTCCTTTTAATTTGATTTCAGTATTGCATAGGCCGATGTTGCAAAACCTGATACATCGAGAACTCTACTTTTGTAGTTTTTTGTTTTTCAAACACGAAAAAAGAAGTCTTATGGGGATTAGGACTTCTTTTAAGATTTTTCCATTCAATTAAAGGGGCAATGAGTTTTTTTATCCCTCACTTATATAGAGAAAGTGTATGGCAAAAACAAGTAAAAAACACTTATAATATCGGGGATAAATGCGTGTGCACGACGCCAAAATTTTTTCATTCTTTTCTTTATTTTTAATTTCTTTTCTTGCTTTAACAAAGAAAGATGAATTAAACTTGGATTTGTTTATTATATATAGCGAAGAATGGGCAATCACTGTTTTTTCTTTGTTAGGGATATTTTTTATTTTGTTAACCCTTCCTATATTTATAACTACAAGAATTTTGATTTTGCCAAGTCGTTTTTGGGGTATTCGACAAAACAAGTCAAAATATTTTTTCTTTGTTAGACAAAAAAGAACTACCTTGTTTGGTAGCTCTAAATCGCAAAGTATTTAGTCCCTCTATATATAAGGACAATTTTTTAGTAAAAATTAAGGCAAAATTGAGTTTTTGTTAAAAATTTCTTTTAATTTTCTTTTTTTAGTGCCTTTTCTTGTAGTTCTTCAATAAAATCTTCAACCATTTTTACAACTTGGAAGAAGTTTCCCTTAAAGTTTTTTAAGTTCTCAAAATGAGCTTCAATGCCATAATCTGCAAAGATTTTGTTTGTTTGCTCAATCCATTTATCATCTAGGTTAGAGTAATCAATTTTTTGAGATAATTTTTGTTTGATGTTTTTGTCAGCACCTGTGCTAATGGTCTTTTTGATTATCTTTTTAACTTCTTGGATAAGGTCTAGCACATCATTTATATTTATTATAAACTTGCCAGTTCTTCTAATTTCATCAAGACATTTGTTAAATGCTTTTTTGCTTTCCCATTTCAAATCTCTAAATTGTTTTGTTTTCTTAAATTCATAGTCATTGCAAAGCATAATTCTATAATCTTCTTTAAGAACTTTCAATCTTTGACTAACAGCACTTGCAGAGATTCCAAGTTTTTCAGCAATTTCTCTTTGTGTAATATTTTGCATAAACATTAGTAAAATTTCTCTATCGTTGCCGTCAAAACGATAAATTGCTCTATACATAACTTTTTTTGTTAGTTCATCATCAAGTTGTTTTTTCCAATCGTCTTCCTGTGAACTGTGTTTTGCAAGATAATTGTCTAAATACTTTTGACTTTTATCTCCTTTGATTTGTGAAAAACTAACCTCGTGTCTGCGATATGTTCTTTCTTTATTTTCAGGGCTCACAAGAGAAGTGTCTTTTTTAGCATTTTTATCTTTCTTCTTGGCTTCTTTATATTCTTCGTCAATTCTCTTTTTTTGGTCTTTCCACCAATTTTTCGCTTGTTCCATTTCTTCAGGTGTTCCTTGTATCTTCATAAACAAAACTCCTTTCTATGTTTTTATTATAACATAAAGTTTTATAAAGTGTTGGGCTTTCGACAAAGTTTTTAAGTTGAAATCTCTTGAAGTCCAAAATTATGAACTTCAAAACAAAAAAACCTACTAGATTTCTCTAATAGGTTTCAAAATTTATATTATCAGAAATGTTTTTAGTATTAAATAGGCAAATATATAACTCATTAATAAGGCAACAATAGCAAATTGTAATGATATGATGAGTTTTAACCACCATTTTTCTACATTTCTTATTATTATTAGGTTTGTGAAACCTAAACCACCACCAAAGGCACCTCCAATAGCTCCAAATAATATGCAGGGGATAAAAACCATTAAAGACATTACAATTTCATACCAAGTTAATTTTCGGGCAACCTCAACAACATTTCCAAACATTTTTATTGTTACACCTATAAGTTGGTTACCTTTAATTTCAAAATATTCTGTGGTTTCACCATCTTTATATTCATACAAGTTTCGTTTTATTTTTGTTAAAGATGTGCCATTGTATTTTATTGTTCTTTTGCCAGTCCAAAAACCTTCTTCATAGTATAATTCTTTATTTTTTGTTTGCTCGTTATTTAATATAATTTTCATTTTAACTCCTATTTTTCAAACCACAATTTTGGTAAGTTTGTTTCAGAAATAATCCAAACATTATTATTGTTTTCAACTAAATCTTCTTCTGAAATAAACAATTTAAAGTCCAAACTTTCAAGGAATGTTGCAGAACAAAGTTCTTCGTATGATTTATCACCAAAGGATAAATCTTCTTCTAATTTTGTTATAGTTTGCCATTCATAAGCGAATGAGTTTTCATATTCTTTACTAATGCCTCCAATTTGATATTCACTAGTAGAAGAATATTGAGAAACCGAAACATTTGATAAGACAAAACTATTTTTTACAATTCCATCTGCTCCTGAAATTCCATAAGCAGAGAATATTGTTCCCTGTGCATAATGAGCTTTACTTGATACTCCTTTTAAACTATAGCAATTTTCCACAACGCCTTCACCAGTGGCTATTATCCCACCAGCATAACAACTTACTAGTACATCAGAAGTTGAACAAGCATAAACTGAAACATCGCTATAACTATTAAGGACTTTTCCACCTTTTGATATTGCAACAATACCTCCGGCTATAGCATCTCCATCAATGTTTGATATTGATATAGAGCCTTTAACATAACAAGAATTAACAATTCCATAGTTTTCATATATTAGACCTGCACCAGCCACCATCTTTTTTCGAGCAGTAAACCCAATGTTTAGGTTTTCTATTCCCAAGTTTTTAATAATGCCGTGATTGGTTTGAAATAAAGCATATATATTTTCATATTCACTTTCTTTCAATGTATAATTTCTAATAATATGCCCATTTCCATTAAATACACCATAATTTCCCATTATTTTAAAAGATGTATTTTCGATTAAATCTATATCACAATTTAAGATATATTCACCAAACAAAGTATTATCATTCAGCGCAAGAAATTGTTCTTGAGTGTCAATTACAGTTTGATATGTAAAACTTGGAGTAGGTAAATGCTCAGAATCGTATATCCATATACCTTTTATATCAAATAAATTGTTTTCCATCCAGTCTTTGTTTGTCAAGTTTGAAAGCGGTATTGTTGTTTCAACAAGATTAGGAACAGACTTTCCGCCAATTGATAGTTTTATAGAACTATCATCACTATAATAAGGTGATGTTTGTTTAAAATTGTAATTTAGTGAATATTAACTTAATTTTCTTTTTTATTAAACATATGGCGTACTTTATCTATTCGATTATTTGGTCTACGTGATTGAATAACTGGTTCACAAGTAGCAATTTGATAATCATTTAATTCTGTCAAAAAAACTGCTTGCCCATTTGTACATAGAGTTAAAGTATTACGATATTCATTAATGCAACGTACAGGAATATGTCCTGTAAAAATAACTTCATCATTTTTTGATTGACTTGTTTCAATTATTGCACAATGTTTTTGTGCATCATTATATGCACGAGAAAAGTATTCCTGTGGTGTAAAAAGTATAAACGAAAGATATGGCTCTAATAATTGCGTTCCCGCTTTTTTCAATGTTTGTTCAAGTACAATTGGGGCAAGAAAGCGAAAATCCGAGGGAGTACTAACAGGG
>JAFWWV010000136.1 GCA_017523305.1 Clostridia bacterium | reverse complement strand
TTAGTAATTATGTTATAAGACAAAAAGAAAAATATCAAAGATAAAACATTTCTAACATTTGATGATAAAATAATTGGATATCAAAATTATAAAGAGGGCAACAAATTACAATTTGAACTTGAACGTAAGACAAAGGAATTACAAGAAGTTTCAAAGAGTATTAGAGGTTTCGTTAATATTGAAAAAATTGAATTAGAATATCAAGAAGCTGATAGACAATATAGAAGATATCTTGACGCAAAACAAGGCAATCGTGATAGCATTATCCGTTTAACAGCTCAAATCGAAGAAAATGAAAAAGAAATTTCTAAATTGTTCGCTACAAACGACAAGAATAGAAAAATTATGAAATATTGTGATTATGCAGAAGCAATCTATGAATGGTTCAAAGATTACTATGACACACAAGAAAAATCTGTTAAAGATGAACTTTTAGAAAGCATTAACTACAATTTCTCTAAAATGTATCATGGAAGCAGAACTATCACAATGGATAACAACTACAAAATCACACCTGTATTAACAGGTAGCACAACTGACCTTGCTAAATCAGAAGGTCTTGAAACTGTTACAAACTTCTCATTCATTATGGGACTTGTTGAACTTGCTAGAAAGAGAGCAAATTCAGCAGATGATAATGATGTAGATAATCAAAAGGTTACTGAACCTTATCCAATTGTAATGGACGCACCATTCTCAAATACTGACACAAAGCATATTGAGAACATTACTGCAAGATTACCAGAAGTTGCAGAACAAGTTATCATATTTGTTATGGATAAAGATTGGGATATTGCAAAGAAAGAATTGGATAGACATCTTGGTTCAAAATATGTAATTGAAAAAGTCGATAATAAAGATGACCATTCTGTTTTAAGGAGGGAAATTTAATGTTTGATAATAATATTTTAATTAAAGGCAAACATGCAACTTATGTTAAGTTTTTAAGTGAAAAAACAAAGTTGTTAGGTGAAGGAACTTCTAAAAACGGAGCAGGTGTTTTTAAAAGATTTGTTGACACATTGCTTATTGCACCAATCTTTGGTGTTCTTAAAAATATGAGAGCAGATGAAGATAAAACTTCTGATGATAGAGCTAATATCCTTGCAGAACAAATTATTAGAGAAAAATCAAATCTTGAATTTATCTTTAAACTTGTTATGTTAAACGATAATAGTAAAGGGTATAATGCTGATGAGAAAATCAATTGGATTTTCAGAGAGAATGGCGATTTTGATTTGTTTATGCAATATGTTCGTGGTGGATTAGAGTATTTATATGAATATTTCACAGACGGAGCAACAACAAAAGATGACTATTATGAGAAAATCATCAGCTTAATTGATGAAACTCAATTAGAGTTCAATGGCAACTATGATGAAATTCTTTCAAATTTGATGAAATAAATTAGTTTATAGGACTTGGGGAAAATCTTCCCCAAGTTTTTTAATTTTTTTCTTGCTTTCCTTAAACATTTGTTCTATAATTCAATCATAAGTGAACGGGGTGTTCGCTTAAAACAAAAAAGGAAGTAAAGGTTTATGAAAGTTATCAATGAAACTAAATTAAATCAAATTCTGGAATTCATTAACTCTTTTCAATTGAAAGAGGGTAGGTCGCCGTCTTATAGGCAAATTGCTAAAATCGCCTGTTTCCCAAGTTTAGCAACTGCTCAAAAGTATGTGAAGATACTACAATCTAGGGGATTGATAGAAAGAAATGATTTAGGAAGAATTGTAACACCAACAAGATTAGACACAGAAGATACTATCGTGGCCCCGTTAGTAGGAAAGGTTGCTTGTGGTAAACCAATACTTGCTGTCGAAAATATTGAGGGTAATTTCAGACTACCAAAAACTATCTTTGGTTCACAAGATAAAATGATACTAACAGCTAGTGGTGATAGTATGGAAGGTGTAGGTATTAAAGACGGTGATTTAATTGTTGCTGAAATCACAAGCACAGCAGAAAGCGGTGATATTGTTGTTGCTTTAATTGATGATAGTGCAACTGTTAAAACCTATTACAAGAAAAAAGGAAAACACATCTTGCACCCAGAGAACCCTAAATATGAGGACATTATTCCTGATGAATTAGTTATTCAAGGAGTGGTAAAACATGTTATTCATAATTTTTAGTGGGGAGGCGAACAAAATTGAAAACAACAAAAATGTATTGTCCAACTTGTGGAAGATATCTAGGTGAGAGTAAGTCAACAGACGAAACTAGCATAGAAAAGGTATTAACAACTGCACCTAAATCTATTAAGAAGAAGCAAGCTATTTACGAAGTCAAATGTAACAAATGTAAAAAGAATGTATTTATATCGGTTGAATTTATTGATTAAATGTTGTCAACTAGGGACCTTAATTGTCCGATAACAAAATAAATTTTAGCTATGAACCTTAATTGTTCTGATATAAAACTTGAATAAAAGTTTTTATTAGCGCAGTTAAGATTTTTTATTAACCTAGCGCTAATGTGCTAGGTTTTTTTATTGCTTTAAGGTCTATTCTTCAAAAACCGACACGATAAGTCAAAAATCAACAAAATACGAACTTATAAATCGCTACAATACCAATTTTGGTATTGTATAATTATTGCAAGATACAAAAGAAGATATTATGGGGTAAATATAATTTTGTGGGAGGACTTTTTCTATATGAACCCAAGTATTACATATATCTTAAATGTATTTTGGAAAAATAATGTATTTTCTGTTGTAAGACCAAATGTGTCTTATTGTGAATTAACAGGCCTTAACGCATGGGGTAACACCCCCTAAACGCGTTGAAGCCTTTTTCTTTTAAAAAATTTCAAAAAAAAATTAAAAAAATTTGAAAAAACTTTAACCGCGGTATCAGACGGTGATACCGCGCCCTTGTTATAGTATGGGTGTCAAAACAAAAAGAAAGGAGGTGAGATAGCGATATGGATTTACGAATGTCTAGCATAACAGCAGATATTCTTAATGTTCTAGCAGACGGTAAAGTTCATAAACTTCATGAGATTGCTAGAAAAGTTGAAGTGTCAAGAATAACAGTTCAAAGACACATTAAATCTCTTTCATATCGATATCCCATTGAAACTTTTAGTGGAGGCGAAAACAAGGGAGGTGTTTATTTAGATAAGAACTATATCTATCAAGGACTTATGTTAACCAATGATGAACTGCAAGTCATCAATCAAGCCCTTGCTATGTTGCAGAATAGCAAAGGTATAGAAGTTAACAAGGAATTGGTAGCAAGTTTAATATCTAGGTTTACACCACCAAAATCGGAGGAGCAAGTAGTATGAAATGGAGATATTTCGATAAAATCAAAAAGAAATGGGTTAGTCTGAAAACATCACACGAATTTAAAGAGGAGTTTGATAAACAAAACAGAGCTAACAAGATTGACAAAGAATATAGATTGAAATGTGGAATTCATTTTGTTTCTCTTGATAGCATGAGTGAAGAAGATAGAGATGAAGTAATGTATCAAAATTCAATGGAGGTTCGTAATTTGTTAACGAAAATGGAAAGAGAGTATTTACAAAGTGCATTATATAAACAATTTAGGATTGAACTTTGTAATGAAATTAAAATCAAATTTTGTCAGATGAAACCCAAAGTAAGAATGGCCATGTATTTAAGGTGGTTTAAAGATATGTCTATCATTCAAATTGCTGCTCTTATGAAAGTTCAGAATTGGGAAGCACAAGCACTCTTGCGCAAGGGAACAAGCTATATAGCAGAATTCCTTAATCCCTTTCCTGATGTAGTTTGGGAATAGATAAGGAGTATAGAATGGTAGAAACATTTACTATTAGAATTTACAATAGTCAAACAAAAAAAGACATTGAAGAAAGTTACAAAAGATGTAAGGATTATTATCCAAGCAAAAATGCTTTCCTTATGGATTGTATGGTTAGAGGAGTATTTAATGTCGAAAGAGATATTTTCGGTATAAAGAATGTTAAAGATATTGATGAACTTTATGCTGAAATTATGAAAACAACCGAAAATCTCAACAGTCTTATTAAATTAAGTGAGAGAAATGCAAAAGAAAATCTTGCACATTTAACTGTAAATCAAAAGTTGTTATCCAACAATTTTAATATGTTGATTGGATTGTCAGAGAATAAACCAAAGAAGATAGACACTATCGAAAGTGGGTTCTTTGATAATCTTCCTGCAAGATACAAAATAATCCTTAATGACATGTTGGAAGTATTGAAGAAAGGTAAATAGTGAGTGTTCCTAATGTTAACCTATTTTTAGGTTATGTGAATAACACAAGGGGATTACCAGAAAATGATGAATATAGAAAAATGTTTGGTGAGAAAAGAAAATTTTATAGTTCAAGTAAAGATAACGATTATGTAAAGTATGTTCAGACAGGTAGTAAGGAATCACAAGAAACAGATTATTTGGAATATTCAGGTAATATTGAAAAAAGTCATGGTGTTTTTAACCAATATGGACTTATTGATGAGAAAGGAAACAAAATATTACGAAGTCAATTAAGAAAAACAGAGAGTGTAATCTGGCATGGTGTAATTTCTTTTACAGAAGAATTTGGTAATGAGTATTGTAATTGTTATGAAAAGGCCTATGAAATGATGAAAAGAGAAATGCCGAAGTTCTTTAAAAGTTGTCATTTAGAACCTAAAAATATAGTTTGGTTCGCAGGACTACACGAGAACACAGACAATAAACATATTCACTTTTCGTTCTTTGAGAAAAAACCAATAAGAAACAAATGGGGTAATGATAATTTGTGTTATTCAGACGGTTTCTTACCGGAGGAATCAATCAATAAAGCCAAAATTTCAATAGAAATGTGTCTTACAGGATTAAGAGAAAAAGTTAATGAAAATAGAGAATTATTAACAGAAGAAATGAAAAAAGATTTAGAGAAGGGAGCTTATATGAACCAATTAAACTCACTTGTGATAATTCTACCAAGAGAAGGTAGGTTGCAATATGATAGTGAGAACATGAGGAAATACAAACCCTATATTGATGTGATAACAAACACAATTATAAGTAGCAACAAAAAATTAAAAAACCAATTTGACAAGTTTCAAGATATCTTGGAAATGAGAGATATTGAACTTACAAAAGCATATCAAAGGTCCAAACTAGATGTAACAGGACAACTTTTGAAAGATAAAGTTATTCTTGATATTTATCGAAGATTGGGAAATATTGTTCTTTATCAGGTTAGAGAGATAAGAAAAGAACAAGATAGTGCAGTATTTCAAGCAAAAACAAGGGCACAACAAAAAAGAATTGAGAAAAACAAAAGAAAAATTCTTGTTAATCGTTGTTTTCAATTGAATGACCTTGTAAACCATGAAATAATTTCTGCATTTGAGGAATTCCAAGAAAAACTTAAAAATGCGAATTGGTCGAGATTGCGAGAAGAAGGATATCTTGATTGAAAATATTTAAGAAATCATTTTTATTCATTTTTGTAATTGCATTTTGCTATGTGTCTGGTTATTTAGTCAATATGTTTGTGTCTAATGGTTTTGTATTTGAATTTAAGTTAGATATTGGACTATTATTACACTCAAAAACACTATTATATAGCTTTGAATTATTCGCAATATTCCTACTTTTATATATGTTCGCTTGGTATAAAGGTTTAGGAAAAAATCCAAAAAAGATAATGCAAGCGAGTGAAAAAGATAAAGAGATTTATGTAGGACTTGAACAAGCTCATTTTCAAACCAAGAAAGAGTTAGATAAAAACTTTACAACGGTTGAATATAAGAAGTTACCACAAACAAATATTGAAGGCATACCAATTAAGGCAGAAGAAACCTTAAAAGGATATAACATCACATTTGCAAAACCTGCTCACACCTTGATTATAGGAACAACAGGTTCAGGTAAGACTACAACCTTTATCAATCCAACCATACAAATACTTTCTAACACCAAAAATCGCCCGTCAATGCTCATTTCGGACCCGAAAGGTGAATTATACTCACTACACGCTAAAAGTCTGATAAAACGAGGATATGACGTTAAGGTGCTAGATTTGAGAAACCCTTATTGTTCGGTTCGTTGGAACCCATTGGAAAGACCTTATGACCTTTACCAAGAAATGCTATCTCTTGATAGTAAGGTAAAAACAAATGAAGATGAAGGGTATTATATCTTCAATGATAAGATTTATTATAGTGAAGATGAAATGCGTTCTGCTGTTCAAGTCAGAAAGCAAGAATTATTTGATGAGGTCTATGAGGACCTAAACGACATTTGTTCGGCATTATGTCCGGTTAAAAGTAAAAATGAACCTATATGGGAATCTGGTGCAAAGAACTTTATCCTTGCAATATGTTTAGCCATGTTAGAGGATAGTGAAAAGCCAGAACTTGGAATGACAAGAGAGAAATACAATTTCTTTAATGTTATGAAAATCGCAACAAGCACAGAAGATGATTGTGATGAGTTAATGACATATTTCCAACATAGAAGTCCAATTTCCAAAGCGGTAAGTCTTTCAAAACAAGTTCTTGACGCAAGTGATAAGACAAGAGGTTCATATTTATCAACAATCTTTGATAAATTGTCATTATTTAGTGATATGAGTTTGTGTTCTTTAACAAGTGCAAACGAAATAGATTTTGGCGATATAGCAGAGAAGCCAACAGCATTGTTTTTGCAGGTTCCGGACGAAAAAGAAACAAGACATACGCTTGCTTCAATGATTATCTTACAAGCTTATAAAGGACTTGTAGCAAAAGCAAATACCTATCCAGATTTAGCATTGCCAAGAAGTGTATATTTCCTATTAGATGAATTTGGTAATCTTCCACCGGTTCACAAACTAGATAGAATGATTACCGTAGGTAGAAGTAGAAGAATTTGGTTAGCATTAGTTGTTCAATCATACGCGCAACTTGCAAAAGTGTATGATGATAAATTAGCAGAAATTATTAAATCAAACTGTAACATCAAAATGTTTATTGGAACTACTGACATGAAAACAATTGAAGAATTTTCAAAACAATGCGGAAATTTCTCAATAGTTCAGAAAAATGTAAGTTTTTCTTCATCTAATACCGGAATGAATAGTTCTATGAGTGTTAAAGAACGACCTTTGATTTATCCAACAGAATTACAACAACTTAATAATCCACAAGATATGGGTAATTCGGTTGTAAATGTATTTGGATTTCCACCGGTTAAGAGTAAACATACACCAAGTTTTAAAGTTAAATCTTTCACATTAGAAACAACAAATCAACTTTTGTCGGAGGGTAAATACTTTAATGAAGGAAAAGTTTATTATAGTTTAAAGGATAGAAATAAGTTTATTGTTACACCACCTGAAAGGCAGGAAGAAGATAATCAAAAAGAAGAAGATTTGATTAGAACAATTCAAAGTTTTGAAGTAGATGTTAATGTTACAGATTTTGAAATAATCGCTTCTTCTGACGAAAAAGTTAAAATTTATCAAGCAATTGAAAAGAGAGATTTTAGAGCAGTATGCGAAATAGCGGAAAGACTTGTAGATAGAGCAAATGAACTAAATATTGATGAGGAGGACAAACAACAATTTATTGAACTATACAATCTTGCAGTTCAATTGAAGGAGTATGTAAATGACAAAACGAAGTAAATTTTGGTCTATAATCCTTTGCTTTTGTTGTTTATTACCAGCATTATTGCTATCAACAGGCAAATTTACAATTTCAAGACCGGGAGGAATGTCCACAATGGGCGTAATTATCGGTCCTATGATTTTACCAGAAGATAACTTGATTGGTGGAGGAGTAGTTGTAGAAAGTCCTGATTATAGTAGTTACAATCTTTCCAAAGATACACCTTATGCAAATGGAGCATTAAGGAACTATACCACTATTGGTGTTTACAATGTCAATAGAGGGGCAACCCATAACGGATTTAACTATTTAAACTTTGTTAGAGCTATGAAAATAAAGAGAACGGACGGACGTCCTATCTATGACGACGACGGAATTCTTGATGTTTCAGACAATGCAAGTTCATTAGCAGCGGAAATTGTAAATTATCCGTCATATTTATATGCTATTGAAACAACATTACCAAATAAACCAAATGCAGGTTTTATGTGGACTAACCAACAAGCAAAGTTTAAAAGCACTAATTTTAAAAGCACATTCTCTAATGGTTCAACATCAACAACCATAGATGAAGGTGTTTCAAGCCAACCAAGCGACGGAACTGAAACAATTGTTACAATTATGGACAAAGATTTCAATGTTCAACTTGCAGGCCAAAAAAGTTTGATTGTTTACCTTAAAGGAACAGGGCAGTATGAAAATACTTTCTGGGGAAATACCGGAGGTGATACAGCAATCAATACTAACTTGACTAATTACATTTCGCTTGGTTCAAGAAGTTGGAGCAACACTTTAACATCAAGTGCAGCTTCTGGAACATATAAAGGAGCAAAGGCCTATTATGCGCCAAAGACCTTTAATGTTACAGCGACAAACCTTAACAACTACATTAAAATCAATGATGTAACAGCAACACCAAAATATGGAACATCAGTTGTTCCTTTTGCAGACGGACATCATATTTCAGTTAGTAGTGAAGGAATCACAACTGTTGCGATAGAAAATGGTTCAGAGGGTTCATATACAACATATTATTGTTATGTTGATACAAAATTACCTGATGTTTCATACACATATCACAATGCAAATGCCTTGAATAAAAGAGTAGTTGGAGCAATTCAAACAAGTGCAAATGGTTCAAAATCACAAACCATTTATGAAGGTGTATTTAGAAATCAAGTTCAAGTTAATTTTTCGTATGATGAAACAAAAGAAAGTCCTGAAACAGCGACTTATACATTCAACGGAAAAACTTATAGTCTTACGAGTGGAACTTGGTTAAGCGAGGAAGGCAGTTATGTCTTAACCATAACAGATAAAGCAGGTAACACAACAGTAAGCAAATTTGATATTGATAAGTCAGCACCAAGTTATAACTACAATAGATTATCTTCTGATACATCTTATAAAATAACAAGGTGGTATTTAGCAAATATTCCTTACGGATATAACGGATATGGTTCATATTCTTTTGCTGAATATAATGACGCATTAAGTTTTTCATGTAATATTGAAAGACAAAATTATGTAACAACATATAATCTTGCGAAAGTAGAAGATTTTACAAATACACATCTTCTTGCAGAAGGAAACTCTGTTAGAACAGGTGAGTATTGGTATTACAAATCAAAAAACAATCCGGATTTATATGTTTACTATTTTGATGAAGCTTCATTGAATGAGGCAATCAAACATTATGCAGTAAACTTTGTTTCTGATAAACAAACCTATGTCTTAAATGATATTTGGGGACAAAACAACTATGGAAACAAAGCAGATGAAAGTGTAATTGATAATACAATTTCTTCAAATGGAGTTAGTGGATTTATTGCAAACAACTTTACTTTTAGATACTCAAACGATAATGACACATACAAGATTTATTATGAGTATTTAGAAGATACAAATGAAAATTGGGTAGAAATGCAATATGATTATCCATTTGTTAACCAAGTAAATTCTCATGGATTATACAAAATCAAGGAAGTTGATTTTAGTGGAAATGAAAGAATTTATTACGTTTATGTTGATACAACAGCACCACTATTAGATATTGAAGCAAAACTCTATGGAAAAGATAAAACAATAAATCAAACCATATCAGTTGCTGATATTCCACAAAATGGTGAGTTAATTTTCTATTATGAAACTTTTAATATTAAAAGCATAATCGAAGATGACAAGTGGTGGGTATTAGAAGTTAAATGTCCAAATGGAACAACAAATAGATATACACATCTTGATGAATTACCAGATTTTAAATCACTTGGTTCAGGTGAGTTTACCATAACAATCGCAGATAGAATGACGAACAGCTTTACATTCAAAGTTTGCTTGTTAGGCAAGGCACCACAAGTTGAATTTGAGGCAATAAATGCTAACAATCAATTACAGGTGAATATTATTCCGGGCGAAGAATTTAACGCTATCACAGGCCTTAAAATCTATCGAAACGGAGTATGTTTAAATTCAAGTTCAGGTTATGATGAATTACCAAACGACGATAGCAATAGTTTAATTTTCATTGATGTTAATACATTAAAATATGTATTTAGCAAAGGCGGAATTTACACAGTTGAGATTACCGATAACTTTGGTAGAACATTATCTTATGAACATAAATTTGAAAAGGATTTACCAACAGGAATTCTTAATGGTGTTACACACAATGGGAAAACAAAAGATAAGGTTGACTTCTTGTATAATAGCGATAAATATTTCGTAGTAGTGCAAAAGAACGGACAACCTTATGAAGCGCAATCGACATTAGACGATAACATTACAACCTTAACATTCAATCCAAAGAATGAAAGTGAAGATGTTTATCAAATCCAATTAGTCGACAAATTGGACACCGAAAACTACAACATATATTCTTTCACAATAAAAACAATTAAACCAAAAATCACTCTTTATGGTGTTGAACCAAACGGAACTACCGGAGGAGATGTATATGCAGTTTGGGAAGTAGTAGAGGAGCAATACACCGCAACTTATACTCTCAATGATAAGACAAAAGAATATAGAAAAGGTCAAGTTTTGACCGTTGAAGGTGAATATGAAATTTGCCTTTCAGATGAAATAGGAAATACAAATTCAGTTAAATTCTATATAGACAAATCAGTTGATTTTACAATAGCAGATGTTAATGGAAAAACATATTCAATAGACGACATTCGATATATCAATTTCGATATTAGGATAATAGAAAATGAACCACTAGATATTTCCATTACAAAGGATAGTGAAGTTATAGATTATGATTTCGGTTTAATGTTAACAGAAGAAGGTTACTATGTTGTTCGCCTTTATGACGAGTATAACAACTCATTCTTCTTCTACTTTACAATTGACAAAACAGCACCAGAAGCAACTCTTTACGGAGTAGAAAATTTTGGTGTTACAAATGGCAATGCTTGGGTATGTTCGCCAGAATCAAACCTTACATGTTGGTATGTTATCAATGAAGAATTGAGGTTTGAATATAACATTGGTGAAGAACTTAAAGCTCATGGAAAGTATATTGTGTTTGTGTCTGACCTAGCAAAAAATATTGTTAGTTTTGAGTTCACAATTGATAAAGAAATTTCGTTTGATATAAACACTTATCATGGAGGAATTTCTAACGGTGATGTCAAACTTGTTGCTTATGAAAATTTGAAAATTGTGATGTTTAAAGATGAGAAACCATTTGAATATTCTTTTGAACAAATCCTTAAAGAAGAAGGTGAATATTCTTTCACAATTGAAGATGATTTAGGAAATCGTTATAGTTCTTTCTTTAATATAATTAACAAGAAAAAACAAAATCTAAATCACATCTTACAAGAAAATATCATAGTAGAAAACGTTATAAAAGATGAAGAAAATTTTGAGTTTGAATTACTTGAAAATAACATACTTTATCTTCACGAAGAAGGAACCTATCAGGTGAATACTAAGGACGAAAAAAACAATAAAAATTATTCGTTTAATATCACACTTGACACAACACCACCAACACTAGAATTAGTAAATGTTGAGAATGGAGGAACAACAAAAAAAGTGGTGTCAATGAAGAATGTTTCGGAAGAACCATACGAACTTTTAGTCTATGTTGACGGTGTAAAAATGGAATATAAACTTGGTGAAGAAATAGAGAAATGTGGACAATTTCATGTCATCTTAAAGGACGAAGCCGGCAACGAAACTATCTATGAATTTTATAGAGAATATTCATTGAATGGTCCTAGCATTGCTGTTCTTGCAGGACTTGGAGCATTGGTAGTTTTACTAATTGTGTTGTTAATAAAATCAAGACATAAGTATTACAAAGATGATGTAATTGAAGAAGAAATTGAAGAAACAATTGTTGAAGATGATTTCAACGACGGAAATGAAAATATAGATGAGGTTATAGATGACAAATAGATAAATTAGACCAGAAGTCTATTTATTTATAGTAAGCAGGATAAGAGTTGCATACATTTGCACATGTTTTAGTGGCAAAAACCCCCTAAAATAAAGGGTTTTAGACGTATGCACTTTCTAAAACCCCATGTATGCAAATTTGTATGCACTCCCTTTCTTAAAGCAAGTGGGAAACCCACTTCTTTTCTAAACCCTAATGGGTTGATTAACAAATAAAAAAAATTGAAATTATGGAGGAAATACAAATTATGAGAAGCATGCTTGCAGCTATCGACTTTAACCCAATTCTAGCACCTGTATTGGAGGTGTTAAACGCAATTCTTTGGCCAGCTATTGGTCTTGTTGGTTCTATCGGAACTATCTACTGTATCATTCTTGGAGTGAAACTTGCAAAGGCAGATGAGGCAGGTTCAAGGGAAAAAGCGAAGAAAGATTTGATTGGTGCCATTATTGGTTTCGTAGTCATTTTCGTATTGATTGTTGGTTTGAAGATTGCTATGCCAATTCTTCAAGATTGGGTTACAACACAAGTCGTTGCCTAGACTATAAAAAGGAGCAACTTAATGAAAAATAAAATCTTAATTGGAGCAGGGATTTTGCTCACAGTTTTTATCATTTTTCTTATTGCAATTTGCGGTGGAAGTAGCACCGATAAAATCGTAACAGAAGAAGAACTTAAAGTTACAATTGAGAATGTTACTTGCCAAGTAAATGAGGAAGAAGATGATATAACTTACCAACTTGGTTATCTGTCAAATGACATTCAATTTGACAATGAATTACAAACAAAATCTTACAACAAGATTATTGTAAATCAAAAGGTTGATATCAACTTTTTGGGAACAGCATTTATGGTTAAGCCAACCGAAAATGCAACCTTAACTTTCACTCTTACAAAGAACGGTGAAAGCTTAAAATCAACAACCTTAACATTGGAAAGTGATGAGGTTGGAAACGTTGATTTGTTACTTGAAAATGCAGTCAACTTTTCTGCTAGTGATGAACTAGCAATCGTTATCTCACAAGCAGATAACATTAGTTTCGTTTTTGACACAATGATATTCTTCTTTGATGAGGTATAGTAGTGGATTGGTTAACGAATTGGATTTTTGAACTCTTATATAGTTTGCAGAAAACAATTTGTTATATCATAGATTTTATTCGAGAAATTTTTTATACGTTAGCCGGAATTGATACAGTTAATATAAATGGTGAAGAAACAGATTTACTGACACATTTCATTTTATCAGACACAGTTAGAACATCATTCTTTTATATCTTTCTAATAGCAACTATCCTGCTAGTAGTCTTTGTTATGATTGCCATAATTCGTAGTGAATATGCTCATGGGGATAACAAAAGGTCGAAAGGCCAAATTCTTGGAAAAGCATTTCAGAGTTTTGCAATCTTCCTAATGGTTCCGTTCATTCTTATCGCAGGTATCACTTTAACAAATGCTGTTATGGGTGCTATCAATGCAAGTATGAACCCTTACTTACTTGAAGCAGGTGGGCAAGGAACGATAGGAGGACAAATCTTGGTTACTAGCGGACAGTATGCTTATATTGGTGAAGAAGACATGAGAGAGCAAATTGAAAGAATGTTTATAACAGGTGAGTTGAATTATTTTGATATGGGAGTAGTAAGTCAATATTACAACTTGCGAAGTATGGACTTCTTAATTGGAATCTTGGGTTCAATTGTCATAATGGTAATGTTTGTCATGTCGGCAGTTACATTTATCCAAAGAATTTTTGACATTGTTCTTCTTTATATTATTTCGCCTGTAAGTGTTAGCACAATACCGGTGGACGACGGTAATAGATTTAGAATATGGCGTGATATGACAATATCAAAGGTATTGGGAGCATACGGTATCATTCTTTCAATGAACCTTTTCTTCCTGATAATACCACAGGTTTCTGCTATTACGTTCTTTACCGATTCTTTCAAGAATGGAATTGTAAAAATCTTATTCTTGATAGGCGGAGCATTTGCAGTTACAAAAGCAAATTTAGTAATTGCACAATTAACTGGAAACACAGCCGGTCAAAACGAAACTCAACAATTATTCCGCAATATGCAAACAGGCGGACATATAGCAAGAGCAACATTAGGAGCAGGTGCGACAGTAGGTGGAGCAATTCTTGGTGGAAAGAGATTTGTAGATACAAAGAAATCAACAAAGTCATTTGCACAAGGATTTAAAGGTTCATTTGGAACACCAACAAGCAAACCTTACTTTAACAAGGGTGAACCTAGTAAACTTGCTAAATATGGTGGTATGCCTACAAGAATTGCAACAATGCCAATAGGTATGATGAAAGACCTAGCACAAGGCGGTATTGTTGGAATGGGTAAAAACTTTATACCAAGAGTGAAAAATATCGCAACAGGTGATAGTTTTGTAAACCACGCGCAAGGAAAATCAATTTTAAATAAGGAGCCATTAAATGCGAATAATACCGAAGAACACAAAGGTTAAAATGCAGTTTTATAAAGGCATAGGGATTTATGATGTCCTATTAGGTATTATAGCTCTTGCCTTTATAGCATTAACAGCAACAAGTAATTTGCCAAATAAATATACAATTGCGATAGGGATTTTAATCCTTGTCGCACCTATGTATATTCCTATTGGTGATATTAAACTTTATCAAGCATTAGGTTACGGAATTAAGTTTGCAGTAGCAAGAAAATCATTTGGAAAACAAAAGAAAGGAAATGCTCACATCAGCACAATAATTCCTTATGCTAGTGTAAAAGATGACTTGATATATCAAAAAGATAACACATTAACAGGGGTAATCGAAGTTACACCAATTGAATTTAATATGTTGTCTAACACAAAACAAAACTTTTTAATTGACGGTGTAATTTCAAACACCTTAAAGAATGTTGGTATATTTCAAGAGTATGACATTGTTAAACTTGAAAAACCAATTATCTTTGATGACTATCTAAACAACGAATTAACTAGAATTCAAAAGTTAATTGCAGAACACGAGAACAACAACCTTAATGAAAGCGAGTTAAGGTCTAGGGTAGAGATTGTTGAAGATAGAATGAATTTGATTGATAGTTTGAACTCAAATGAAAAGATTTATGCAAGTAGTTACTACATTGTATTGCATGACATTGACAAGAATAGTTTGAACAACTCATTAGAAATAATTGAAAATTCGCTTAAAGGTAATAACTTGGAAGCAAAAAGGTTAAACAACAAACAATTAGCAATATTCCTTAAATATTCTTATGATAAGGATTTTGATGAACGTGAGTTTGATAAATATGCTGAAAAAGATTATATGAAGCATATCTGGCCTGAAAATGTCCAATTCAAAACTTTATCAACAAAACAAAATGATAAAACATTAACTCAATTTGTTATTACGGATTATCCGTTGAAAGTTGATAATGCTTGGGCGCAGGAACTTTTCGATATTCCAAATACAAAAGTTATTATGAAATGCAAACCGGTAGAGAAGTATAAAGCAATCAAAAGAATTGATAATGCTATTAACGAACTCTTATCGCAAAGCACATTAGGAAAAGCAAGTTCCCAAATTGATAAACAAACCCACTTGGAAAGTTTACAAATCTTGCTTGAAGGATTGCAAAATGATAATGAAGTTTTCTTTGACACCACACTCATTATCACAGCTTATGATATAGGGAAAGATACAACTAATAAAAAGTATGTAAGAAGAAAATTGAGAGAATATGGTTTTAAATTTTCAGAGATGTTCGGCCGACAAATCGAAAGTTATTTTTCAGCAGGTATTAACACCTACAACAAAACTAATATCTCACGAGGACTTAACTCATCAATTATTGCTTCATCATTCCCATTTGTAAGTAATGCAATACTTGATAATAATGGACTTCTAATCGGTGAGAACAAATTACCGACTTTCGTTGATTTCTTCCGTAGAGATGATGAAAGGGTAAATTCAAACACAGTAATCATTGGGAAATCTGGTAGTGGTAAATCTTACGCAACAAAGATGTTACTTGCAAACCTTGCTAGTGATAACGCAAAGGTCTTTATATTGGACCCGGAAAATGAATATGCAAATCTTGCTAATAACTTGAAAGGGAGGGTATTAGATGTATCTTCATCAAAGAATGGTCGTATAAATCCTTTCCATATCATTATGAGTATAGATGATGAAAATGCAGACGGGACAAGCAATTCCTTTTATTCTCACTTGCAGTTTTTGGAGGAGTTTTTCAGATTGATTTTGCAAGGAATTAACTCTGATAGCTTGGAACTTTTAAATAAGGTCATTGTTGAGATTTACAATCAAAAAGGAATCACAGCTAAAACTGACCTTACAAAGTTAAGGGCGAAAGACTTTCCTATATTTCAAGACCTTGCAGAAGAAATAGACCGTAGGGTTGAGAAAGAAAAAGACGAATATAACTTGTCTTGCTACAAAGTTTTATCGAATTACGTAAGTAAATTTAGAAGGGGTGGAAGAAACTCTGCCTTGTGGAATGGATTTACTACATTCAATCCAACAGAGAACTTTGTTGTGTTTAATTTCCAAAAGTTATTGTCAAACAAGAACAACTTAATAGGTAATGCACAAATGTTATTGGTTTTAAAATGGTTAGATAATGAAGTTATAAGAAATAGAGATTATAACATTTTGAATAATGCTGATAGAAAAATCGTTGTTGCAATAGACGAAGCACATGTCTTTATTGACGAAAAGTTTCCTATTGCTTTGGACTTTATGTATCAATTAGCAAAACGTATTAGAAAATATAACGGAATGCAGATAGTAATTACTCAAAACGTTAAGGACTTTGTTGGTTCGCCTGATATCGCGAGAAAATCATCAGCAATCATAAATGTAAGTCAATATTCATTTATATTTTCTTTATCCCCAAACGATATGTCTGACCTTTGCACTCTTTATGAGAAAGCAGGACAGATTAACGAAAATGAAACCGATAACATTGTGAACTTGCCGAGAGGTTCAGCATTTCTAATCACAGGTCCTGCAAATAGGACTAACATTAGAATTATTGCAACACCACATGTTAGAGAAATATTTGAAAATTAGGAGTAAATAATGGAAGATAAGAACATTAAAGCACTTGAAGAACTAGAAAAGACAAGTGATGAGAAATATATCCAAATGCTTAAAAATAACGAAATCACAAAGATTTTAAGAGCAATTGGACTATTTCCAGACCAAACAATTACAAATGACATTCTAATCCTTTCACAAAGACCTGACGCAACTTGTGTTAAGAGAATGAGAGATTGGAATTATTATAGAAGAAGTGTCAATAAGAGTGAGAAATCAATTAAAGTGATTTCAAACTATATTGAAAAGTTTGACCAAGATTATGAGGAAGAAGACGGTAAAATCTTCACAAAAGGTATCTCAAAATTAAGAACAGATATCGGTTATCTATTCGATATTAGTCAAACTAATGGTAAAGAATATAACTATTTATATTCTAATAAAGAAACCGTTGCGCAACACTTTGACGCAGCCAAATCAGCTCTTGAAAAGACAGCAAGAGAATATAAGTTTGAATTTAGAGATATTGATGTTGTTTCAATCGTAGATAAGGATAGCAAAACAATCACACTTAAAGACGGTATGGAACTTAATGAAGTTGTTAATCGACTTATTAAGGAAGTTACAGGAATCTTGCTTGAAACTAGACAACCAGAAGGCCTTAAAGCAGAAACAAAAGAAAATATTGATGAAATTGAACTTAATTCAGCAATTTATGCAATTCACTCAAAGCTTGGTTTAGATTTGCCTGAATATGACTTTTCAGAAATTTCAAAATTTTCAGAAGAAGATATGTTTAAGTTCAAAGATAATCTAAATAGAGTTCGTTCTGTTTCTAAACAACTTTTATCTAACTTTGAAAGAGCAATTGAAAAATCAGTTAGAAATCTTGAAAAAGCAGAAGAAAAAGTTGAAGAAGTTAAGGTTGAAGAAAAACAACAAGAAGAAGTTAAGGTTGAAGAACCTGTTGCAAAACCTAAACGCACTAGAAAGAAACAAACAGAGAGTGAGGTGGAGCATGCTTAATATTGGTGGTGAACTTGCGTTTATCTTGCAAGACATTGATTACACATCAAAACAGGACTTGCTTGATAAATTAAGAACTATGAGAGATGAACTCAAAGATTATTCAAAAGAAGAAAAACAAAATATCAGACCAATACTTGCTGTCGCAATCCAACAAGCATTTTATTTTAGTGAATGGGAACTTATGAACTATAAGAAATTTATTGATAAGAAGAACCCTAATGAGCAAGGAAAATAACGAAAAAAAGGTTCTTAAAATCTTGGTAAAAGAACCAGATAAGGAACCTTATGTTAAAGAAATTGAACATTCGCTAGAAGCAATGCAAGAAATTGTTGGTGGATTTATAGAGTGTGTTGAAATGCCCGGTGTAAAGGGTGTTGACCTTTATGTTAATGAAGAAGGCAAGCTTGATAGATTGAAAGGAAACTTTTGGTTGCCTGAATATCAAGATTGTGTGGTTGGAACTTGCTATATGGTAGGTTATGAACCAGAAGAAGGCGAAAGCATTGACATAACAGATAGACAAATAAAAGAGTGTGAGAAATATATTAAGGCGTATGAAATCCCCAAAGGATTAGATTTATATAATGATTTCTATATACTTGAAGCTTATATGAAAAATCAATTCAAGAAAATGCAAAAAAAGAAAATGGAAATGTAATGTTTGAAGTTGATTTGTTAGGTGATAAATACAAAGTTAATGCCTGTAAAACGACATATTTAGCAGACGGAACATTGGCGGTTGTATTAACAAGAAGAAAGGAAACTTTCGCTGATATAACCGTAAATTTGGGATTAAAACCAACAAATGAAAGTTGTGCGTTTGTCGATAGAAATAATAACAAATGGGCAGAAGATTTCCTAAAAGAAAATAAAATTGCAGTTCCAACAGGTAGAGTTGTAATTAGTGGGTTTTGTATGTATCCGGAATATAGTTTTGACTTGAAAAAGTTAAAAGATTTACAAGATGATATGGAGATGTGATTTATGGATTTGCATATCAAAAGAAAAGGAATCACTCTCAAAATAGATTACGATTATTCATATAATCCTAATCCAAGAGAAGATGACAATCTTGGTGTGATGGCTTGCTATCACACCAGATACTCTCTTGGTGATGAGAATGTTCCTAAAACTTATTCGGATTTTAAAGAATGGTATAATTCGCATAAAGAAGATGTTTATTGCATGTTACCGGTTTATTTACTAGACCATTCGGGTTTAAGAATGTCAGTTATTGACTTTAAGGACCCTTGGGATAGTGGACAGGTTGGATTTATTTATTGCACCAAAGAGGCGATTGAAAAAGCTGGAATTAAAGAGTATGACAAACATTCCATAGGAAAAATTCTAAAAGCAGAAGTAGATAGTTATGATGAGTATTTACAAGGTAATCCTGCATATTACTTTTGTATTAGAGATGAGGACGACAAAATAGTAGATAGTGTTACCGGTTTTCGTGGTGATAAAATTGAAACTTGTTTGTCTGAAATGAAAGAGTATGTTGATGATAAGTATCATTTCTTGTTTGACGCAATGCTCAAAAAATGTCAGGAAAGCTATCTATGAGCAAGAATTATCAAATTAGAAAGAAAGGTTATAAACTTATTGTTTTTGAAGATTGCATAGAAAGTCCAAGAGAATATTATAAAGACGATAATATCGGAATTATGGTTTGTTTTCATCATAGATTAGAACTAGGTGATGAAACACAATTCAAATCATTGGAAGATTTCAACAATTGGTATAAAGAAAACAAAGATAAAGTAAAAAGCATTTTACCTTTATATTTGATTGATAACGAAGAATGTAATGGAAATGTTTCAATTACAACTGACAAGGAAGATTATCGCAGACCTAGTGAGTTACTAGGATATATTTATTGCACATCTGAAACATTAAAAGACAATTGGGCTTATGATGAAGAAGATGAGGAAGATATTTTAAAGGATAGGTTGGAAGATGAAGTTGTGGAATATGATAATTGGTTGCAAAACATTCCACCTTATTATTCCTTTGAAATAACAGATAGCAATAAAAATATGGTTCATTGTCAAGGTGTTTTTGCAGATTATGGATTTGCAGAAATGATAGATGAAATGAAAGAAAGGAATGAAAGAAAAGAATTTAATTTCTTGTTTGACGCATTATTAGAAAAAGAAAAGAACAATTGTCTATAAAGGTGGACCTTTATGGACTTTTTACTAAAAAAGAAAAAGGAAAAAGAGTATGGAAAAAAGTAAATCAATAATCTCATGGGGACAATTATTTCTAATTGTCGGAACTATGTGTTTATTCTTATTTGCTTTAACTCAAAGAGTTACCTTTGAAAAACAACCAGAAATTGAAATAGTGCCTGTTCAGGGATTTGTCATGAGTGGTGGAACAATTACCGGATATGACGGTGATGAAACCACTCTTGTAATTCCGGGCACATATTCACTAGGTCCTACAACAAACATGTCAGGAAGTATAACTTTCAACAATAGAGATGAAGCTTGGGATTTTCTTCAAGAACATTACGCGGTAGGAACAGAGGGATATTATGACTTTTATAGAGAAATATATTCCCAAACTTATCCTTGGATATACAACTATTCAATTGATAAACCTAGTTATATTGAAGGAACAGATTTCAAAATAACAAGCATTACAGCAGACGCATTTAAGAATAATAAAACATTGGAAAAGGTTGTTATACCTAGCACAATTGAAAGAATTGGAAACTTTGCTTTTCAGTATTGTGAAAATTTAAAAGAAGTTGAACTTAATGAAGGCCTTAAAACAATAGGTGATAGCACATTTTGGGGTTGTGGAATAAAAAAAATATCCATTCCTAATAGTGTTGAAACTATAATGCCATATGCTTTCTTCTATTGTCATGACCTAGAAGAAGTTGAAATAGGTGAAGGTCTAAAAGATATAAATAACGGAACTTTTAACGGTTGTGAAAACCTTAAAAAAGTAACAATAAAATCTAAACATGATATAGAAGCATGGACTACTGATGTATATCAAATATTTTCGCGCTGCACAAGTTTAGAAGTTATTTATGTTTATGAAGATAGATTAACTTTCTTTAAGAACACGTCCCCTTGGAGCTTATATAGCAGTTATTATAAAAAAATATAAAACAAGGAGCATTAAATGGAAGAAAAATCAAGCAAAGCAAAGGGTGTGTCTATTGTAATGATTTTGTTAGCCATTGTAATAGGATTTGGTTTTGTTATCGGTCTTACACAAACAAGTGGTGCTAAAAACCTAAACAGCCAAAACTCTGAAATATCAAATTACACATTTGATGAGAATGGAGTATTACTTTCTTATAGTGGCGATAAAACTGAATTAGAAATTCCACAAACCTATTCTTTATCTTCAACGGTAGAGCAGGTTGAAATGTCATCTAGTTCAATCTATTCATTAGTTGATAGAGCAAACACTCTTGGAATTACAAATTATTCAATCGAAAATCAAACAGGAAATCAAACAGATGAGTTTGGTAATGTTTATTATCAAGAAAAGTATGTATTAACCTATGATAAGAGAAAAGTTGTAGAAGGTGATGATTATCAAGTTACAGGAATTGGCGCAAATGCTTTCCAAAATAACTCTCAAATAACATCTGTTGTTCTACCAGAATCAATTAGAACAATTGGTTCTAATGCTTTTATGGGTTGTGCTAATTTGAGAACAATCACATTACCAGAAAATCTTGAAAGAATTGAAAGTTCAGCTTTCTATAATTGCAGATTGTTAGATGATGTTGAAATACCTAATACGGTTTCATATATTGGTTCACAAGCATTTCATTATTGCACAAAACTTTCAAAAATCAATATTCCAACAAGTATTACAACAATAAATATGGCAACTTTCAATAATTGTATCAGTTTAACAGAAATTGAAATACCAAGTAATGTAAGAACAATTCAACATGAAGCATTTTTCGGTTGCACAAATCTTCGTAACATAACATTTAATGAAGGATTACAAAGTATTGCAACAGGTGCTTTCTATAACTGTTACCAAATTAGAGAATTGGTTTTACCAAGCACAATTCGTAATTTAACAAACTCAACATTCTATCGTTGCACAAATCTTCAAACAGTTGTATTGAAAAGTCCTAATATTGTGAACATCTCAAATAATACTTTCCCAACATCAATTTCAGCAATCTATGTTCACGATAACTTAATTGACGAATATCCAAATTATTCATATTGGGACTTATACACAGAGTATTTAAGACCATTGTCTGAATGGGAAAATAATGCTTAATGAAAAATCACAATTTTACCAAGTGGGTTGTAAATAAGGCATTTTCAAAAGCTATGTCAAAAGAAATGGATTATTTTGACGCAGTTTATACGGACCCTTTAATTGATAAATTAGGAATGGAAAATGTTGAACTCAAAAAGACCGGTTTTGAAGGTGCAAAGTTTGATGTGGTTGTAGCAAGAAAACTAATCAAGGATTACAAATATAAAATAAATCCAAGAGCATTAGAAGTGTATGGTTGGTGTCCAAAGGCGGTAGAAAATGCAATTATAAGATATTTACCAGAAGAATATATAAAACCCGTAGAAAAGCAAATTGACGAGGAAATGTAATGATGACTTTTGAGGAATTTAGCAAATTAAAATCCAAACTACATCTTGAAATTGATGAGTATAAAAAAGAAATGTTAGAAAAATCAAAATCTGAAATCTATGATAGTTGTAATGAGATAAATACAATTGAAACAATTTATCAATATCTCTTAAACAAAGGTAGATTTTATGAGTATAAATATATGCCTAAACAAAATATTCTTACACACTATTACACTAAATTCAAAGAAATGGGTTATAAAACACTAGATATGAAAACATAGACGACACAATAGGTTTTGATATTCATAGAAGAAAAAGACAACAACAAGAAGAAATGTAGGAGTTTGATATGTCAACTAGAAGTTTTATAGCAGTTCAGAGAGATGACGGTGTATATGAAGGTATTTACTGTCATCTTGACGGATATTTGACACATAATGGCGCAATGTTATTAGACCATTATAAAGACAGAAAAAAGTTAGATAAACTTATAGCATTAGGAAATATATCCGAGCTAGCACCAAAGGTAGAACCGGACCCAAAGTTTGAACATTCATTTGATTATGGGAAAAGACAGGAAGGTGTGGTTGTTGCTTATGGTAGGGATAGAGGTGAACAAGGACAAGAAAGTAAAAAATATTCTATATCAAAACTACTTGATAGAACTGATGTAGATTACATCTATGTCCTTGACGACACAGATAAGTGGATTTATGTAAAAACACCTGCTAGGGAGTTTAAAGATGTTAAAACGGACCTTAACAAAGAATATAAATCCATGAAGATTAAAAGGCCAAAAGGTTATTATGGCTTTTGGACACCTGAAAGAATTAAAGAAGAAATGAAAAAACAAAAACAAGAGGAAATGTAATGACAGAACGAGAATATCACGAAATATCGAAGAAAATTCAAAAAGAATTAGATAGTATTAAGAAATATTATTATGAGAAAAGTGATAATGCAGAAATGTTTGAACATGCAAAAAGAATTTATGGAATTACATCAATTTATAATCATCTTATTGAGCATGGAATTTATTATCACTATCCAGCTTTTCCAAAAAGTAATTTACTATCCACATTCTATGATTATTTAGACAAAGGCGGATATGACATTTCTGAAAATCAAATACACGATATGTTAACAGCATATCAAGAAGAAAATATGGATAAATACCTTATTAAAGGAAAACTTTACACACCAATCTTATTTGGTGAGGAAGAGGACGCATGGGGTGATGTCGAAGAAGATGATAGGTGCGGGGATTGCGGTTGTGCAGTCGGTCAGCAACATTTTGAGAATTGCGACATTGAACGCTGTCCAGCTTGTGGACTACAATTTATATCTTGTGATTGTGGGATAAAGTATGTTGTTTCAAAGGAAGCAAGAAAAAATTTAGATAAACTAATAAAACAGCAAGAACAAGATAATATTGAGTTTGAAAGAGAATGTGAAGAAGCAATAAGAAAATATGAAGATAAGGTAGAACAAATGGAAAAAGAAAAGGAAAACAAGAAACAAAAGAGAAAGAAATCAGAAGCTGAAATGTGAGGATAGAAATGGAACAACACGAAATTGATGACATGATGTCTAATCTTCAAGATTATCTTGAAAGACAAAACATCAATACAAGTCGCTTTTTCCGTTGTTTAAATCCACATCATATTGATAGTAATGCTAGCATGAAATATTTTGATGATTGTAGAGTTTATTGTTTCGGTTGTGGGTGTTCGTATGATTTAGTAGGAGTAATAGGTGCAGTTGAAGGTTTGGATAGACGAGAAGCATTTAAAAAAGCAAAAGAATATTACTATTCAAACTTTCATAAAACACCTAAATTAACCGAAAAACCAACAAAAGAAGTTTCTCATATAAAAGAACAAAAAAACTATGAGAAAGCATACTACATTTGGCAACAAAACTATAAAAATAATTACGAAGCAAAGAAATATTTAAAACAAAGAGGAATTAGTGAGAATATCGCTAAAAGATTTGGAATTGGATTTAATGAATTCAATTTTGGGGACTTTTCCTTTAAATCGGTTGTCATTCCAATAAGTGAACATTGTTTCTCTGCAAGGAATATCTCTAATCAAGATGAGTTGAGATATTACAAACCAAGAGGAAGTAGGGTTGAAATGTTTAATATGGAAGCTCTAACAAACAACAAACCTTATTGTGTAATAACAGAAGGCGAATTTGATTGTTTGAGTTTTGAAACGATTGGTCTTAATTCAATGGCTTTAAGTAGTGCAAATAATGTAAGTAAGTTTACAAAGGAATCCATACCAAAGGATAAGGTCTTTATATTAGCACTTGATAATGATGAAGCAGGAAATATAGCAAAGGAATCACTTGCTAAATTTTTTGATAGTGAAAATATAAAATATGGTGTTTTTGATAATTGTGGATTTAAAGACGCAAACAAAGCACTTGTAGAAGATAAAAAACAATTTGAAAATAGCATATATAAACTTATAGAACAATTTGATATCAAATTAAAAAAACTAAATGAAGTAGAAATGTGAGGATAGAAATGCACCAAGCAAACTTATTTGATATGTTAGGTGCAGAGTATGATTATTATAAAACGAAAGACAGTAATGATTGGAATTGGAAGTTTAGCGATTATCCTAAATCTCATGGACTAAAAGTATTTAGTTGTTTCGCCTGTGGAGGTGGTTCAACAATGGGTTATAAATTAGCAGGATATGATGTTATTGGTGATTTAGAAATAGATAAGAGAATGAATAAGATTTATCTTGCTAATCATAAACCCAAATATAATTATGTAATGGATATTAGGGAGTTTAATAAAATTCCAAACAAAGATTTACCGGACGAATTGTTTAATCTTGACATATTGGACGGTAGTCCACCATGCACAACATTTTCAATGGCAGGTTTAAGAGAAGAAACTTGGGGTAAGAAAAAGAAATTCAGAGAAGGACAAATAGAACAAACACTAGATGACTTATCGTTTATCTTTATCGAAACAGCAAATAAGTTAAAACCTAAATTTGTGGTAATGGAAAATGTTGAAGGCCTTATGAAAGGCAATGCTTGGAAATATGTTCAAGAGATATATAAGCATTTTCATGATATTGGTTATCAAGTAAAACATTGGTTATTAAAAGGCGAGAACATGGGTGTTCCGCAGAAAAGACATAGAGTAATCTTTATAGCAACACGATTGGAAGTTGATTTAGAAAAGATTGATATGTCTTTTATTTTTAGACCGATTGAGTTTGGTAAGATTAAAAGTCAGGACGGTTGTAAAGAAGTAACTGACAATATAATGGAACTTATTAAGTATGCAAAATACGGTGATAGGAATTTAGAGAACGCTTGCCTTAAATTAAGAAACAAGAGTTCTTTCTTTAACTACTGTTTTGTTTATGATAATCAAGTTGCACCAACAATTACAGCTCATTGTAACAATATTAGGTGGGATAATAAGTGCTTTTTATCAAAGCACGATATTGTTGCAATTTCAACCTTTCCACAAGATTATAACTTTTTATCTGACAACGTAGATAATGTTTCTTATGTCTGTGGAATGTCAGTTCCACCAATTATGATAAAGAGAATAGCAGAAAAACTAAAACCATATTTAATGAAGGAGTAAAAATGACAAAATACGAGGAATTACTTAAAAAAATCAATGATGAAGTATCTCAATCAGCAAAAGAATGGTTGAGTGCTGCACTTATAGACCAAAAACCGAACACAGATTTCTTTTTAAAGATAGAACTAGCAAACTTTATTTTTAGAAATAAAGGTTGCTTATCAGATGAACTAATTGAAAATTTATTAGAAAGAGAAAAACCATTGTCTGATATGTTTTCAACTTTAAATGATTATGTCTTTATTGACGGTATCTTAATAGAAATCTTTGAGGACGCATTTGTTAATGACGAAGAAAATAAAGATTATATTCGTGAGATGACTTATGGCGATTACGAAGAAGATGATGACTATGAAGATGAAGAAGAAATTGAAGAAGAAGAGGAAGATGAAGTCGAGAAAGAATATGCAGATTGCATTAACAGTCAAGATGTAAGAGAATTTGGGTTAGTAAAAAAATCTAATGATTATTCAGAAGATGAAGAAGATTATGAAGATGTAGATACGCTTGATGACCTAGATTGTGAAAGAGAAGATTTGGAATCTTACACAGAATATCTTGACGAACATGATGAAGGTTTCATTCATGACAATGAGGATTGCTAAATGCAATGAGTGAAATATCAGACAAAAGAAAACTTGTCAGAACATTAAAACAAATTAAAGCTGAAATGTCTTACCTTTATGATGAAGAATATTCAAAAATATATAATGCTTGTGTTGAAGTAGATAATAAATATCAAAAAGAACCTTATTTATGTGATTATATTAACGACCAGAATTTCGTTGCAGATGACGAAGAAATGGATTATCTCATCAAACAAAACTCTGATAGTTTAGAAAGATTAAGGTATTTCATTGGAAATACCTATCGTTCTGACTTATATCAAGTTAATGCTTATGGTAATTTGACAAACATAACAAGAGATGACCTTAAAACATTATGTGATGAGTTAATACAGATGTTAAATGAAAACATAAAAGAGTTAAAACAAGCAGAACTATAAATTCGTTTTCGTTCTAAAATGACAATTTTAACTATATATTATTATAGGAAAAAGTGTAGGCCATTTCACAAATCCTAATAAATTAGACAATAAAAAAGATAGGACAAGTCCTATCTTGAAAGTTTAGCTATTGAATTTATCGCAGACCTAAATTCTTCGTCTGATAAATATTTATCAATAAATTCCTTGAAATCTGGATTAGATTGATAAGTTCGTAATAAATTTGCTTCCGTTAAAGTTAATTGTGAAGTTGGTTCAATTCCAAATAGGGTGGATATTGACACATTCATAATTTTACAAAGCTTTGGAATAAGTGTTATTTCAGGAGCACAAATTCTATTACGCCAACGTTGAATTGAGGAATGAGAGAGGCCAAGAGCAGAAGCAAGGGAACTATTATTATATTCCTTACTTTCTTTCAGCCACTCATCTATAAATTTACAAATATTTTCTTTTATATCTATATTTTCGTTAAAAAATTGATTTTCCATAATAATCCTTTACTTGTTATGCAATAAGTATATGCCTTTTTATTGGGTAAGTCAAGAAAATTGCACTATTATAGTTCTAAAAAAACGAAAAATTAAAAGAAAAAGCACTATTATGGTTGACTTTTTGTGTAAAATGCACTATTATAGTTCTAATAATATGCACTATTATAGTTCAATTATGTAATTCAATAGCTATCTTTCATTTGTCAAAAGGAGCAATATGGAAGATATCAAACATAAAGATGATAATGCCAGAGTGTATGTTGAGGCAGGTTGCACTTTTATTGTTAAAAGACAATTTGAGAATGGTGGAACAACTATTCTTGAACAAATAATAAGTTTATTGCTTGATATTATGGAAAGTAAGAAATCAGAACTAAAAGATAAAACCTAAAACTAATTTTAGTAAAAGGGAGGTGAGAAATCTGGAATTGCAAAATTATAGAGTTGCTATTTATTGTAGATTATCAAAAGATGACGGTAACGAAGAAAGTCAATCTATACAATCTCAAAGAGAAATTTTGACAGAATATGTGAATAAACAAGGTTGGCAAATAGTTGATTACTATATTGATGACGGTTATTCAGGCACAAATTTTGAAAGACCAGATTTCAAAAGACTTATTTCTGATATTGAGATTGGTTTGGTTGATTTGGTTATTACAAAAGACTTATCAAGATTGGGAAGAAATTATATTTTAACAGGATATTATACCGAAGAATTCTTCCCAAATAAAAATATTAGATATATTGCTTTAAACGACAACTTTGACACAAATAGAGAAGAAGGAAATGATTTTGTTCCTTTTAAAAATATCATCAACGAATGGTATGCAAAAGACATATCAAAAAAAATAAGATTTACATTAGATAATAAAGCAAAAAATGGTGAACCTAGAAATACGGTTTTTCCTATTTTCGGTTACACATACAATAGTGCATTTGAGAGAATTCCGGACCCCGAAACAGCACCAATTGTTCAACTTATTTATAGAAAATATGTTGAGTTTGGTTCTTCTGTTAAGGTTTCGAGATATCTTAAAGCACAAAAAATTAAAATACCTAGATATTATAATGCTATAAAATATGGGTATAACAAAAAGAAAGTTTTAGAAATGACAGACGACCAATTAACAGATTGGCGACCAGACGGAATTAGAGAAATAATAGAAAGAGAAGAATATCTTGGAGTTTATAAAACAGCTCAATCCAAGTCTGTTAGTTTTAAGAATAAAAAACGAAGTGATAATAAAGATTGTTATAGATTTCAAAATAGATATGAACCTTTAATTGATAAAGAAACTTGGGAAATTGCAAATAAAATTAGGACAAGAACAAGGTCAGGTTCAATACCTATGGAAGAAAATATCTTTAAAGGTCTTATATTTTGTGAAGATTGTGATAGTATCATGAGATTTGAAAGAAGAAAGGTTTTAAGTAAAAATGCAACAAGAACTTATGATTATAGACATTTTTGCGCTAATAAAAAATGCGACCATTCAAATTCAATTCCTAAACATTGTGTAATATCTGCTGTCAAATTTGACTTGTTAGACCTTAAAGAAACTATACTATCCAAAGAAAAAGAATTTATAGAAATGGCAAAGATTTATGATAGTAAAGGTAGGGTTCTTAAAACTGATACGACAAAAGAATTGTCAAAATTAACAAAAAGAAATTCTGAAATTGACATTTATATTCAAAAACTATTTGAACAAAATGCAAAGGGAATTGTTCCAACATCAACATTTGAAATGATGATGAACAAATATTCAAAAGAAAAAGAGTTGTTATCTGAACAAATACGTGTATTAGTTAGAAAACAACAAGAAGAAATGATACAACCAAATAATGAAGTAAAAGCAGTAAAATTGATTGAGTTATTAAAGTCATTTGATGACAATGATATCTTAAACCCTTTGTTTATTCAAAAGGTTATAAAAAAGATTGTTGTTAAATCAAGACCGATTAACAACTCTAACAAAAATAAAGAATATACAATTACGATAATATATTTTTATTGTGATGAGATGATTAAGGAGTTTAAAACTTATGAAAAGTAAAGTCGCAATATATGCTAGACTTTCAAGGGAAGACGAGGATAAAATAGACGGAAACAAATCGGAATCTAGAAGTATTGAAAATCAAATCAAAGTTCTTTCAGATTACGCAAGAGAGAATGATTTGGATATTTACAAGATTTATTATGATGACGGTTATTCAGGTGGAAACTTTGAAAGACCTGAATTTAAAAAATTGTTGAAGGATATGTATCAACATAAATTTGATACAATTTTAATAAAAGATATTTCAAGATTAGGTAGAGTAGTTTATAAAGTTGGTGAACTGATTGAGTGTATATTTCCTAAAAATAACATTAGAGTTATTTCATTAAATGATAAATATGATAGTTTGACATATAATGACGACCAATCAATAGTAATAAGAAATTTCCTTAATGATTATTATTTAAAAGAATTTAAGCGAAAATGCAGACAAGCAAGAACGCATTATGCTAGAACAAAACATCTCAACTATTATCCAAAGTATGGATATAACTTTGATAAAGATAGAAAGGAAATAATAGATGATTATTCAGCAAATATAGTTAAAAGAATATTTGATTATGTAGCTAATCAGGGGTTAAGCACATGTCAAGTAGCAGAAATATTAAATAAAGAAGGTGTTTTAACACGTTCCTTATATGCAACCAGAGTTCTTGGATTAAAGGCACTAAATAAAAATCCTGCAAAGGAATGGAGCGGTGAGAAAGTCTGGGAAATTGTTAAAGATTATGAGTATTGTGGGCACTCAAAAAATTGGGTTAGACATATAAAAGAGGAACAAATACTAATAAAGGATACTCATTTAGCAATAATTGATGAAGAAACTTTTAATAAAGCTCAAAAAAATATAGAAGATAGGTCAACAAGAAAAAACAAAGTAAAACATATTGGTAAATTGTTGATTGATAGAAAAACAGGTAAAAATCTTTTGTATGGCAGAACTATCGGAAAAGAAGATAAGGCAACTTATTTTTGTAGAGTTAATAATTTAAGAGTATATTCTATTAAGGCACGTGCAATAGAAGATATCATTTATAGAGATACTTTAAATGTAATTCAATGTTGTAAATTAGACCAAGAAAGATTTTATAATTTTTTCAAAGAAAGGATTTTTAATGGAAAAGAGTATAATCAAGAAAAACTAAAAGACAAACTTAATAAGTTAAATGAAGAATATTCACAAATTCTTGAAGCATATTTTAACCAAACAATTTGCGAGGAAATATACGAAAAAAAGTCTCAAAAACTATTGTTTGATATAAAAGAAACTGAAATAGATATAGAGAGGTGTTCTTCATATAAAGCACAAATTGAATTATTAGAAATCAGATTTAAGAAATTCTTGGAAAGCATAAAATCTCTTTCCGTAATAGAACCTTTTGAGATTATTAGTAAAGTGGTTAGTAAAGTTTATATTGAGAATGTTAGTAATCCAGATACCTTTCAATTAACTATAATATATAAATTCGAGGAAACATAAATTATTTTTATCATAGTTTCATTGTTTAATTACCTTCATTTTTAAACTCTCATATATAATATATAATACCTTATTATATATAGAGAAATCTCCTTAAATTTTTAAAGCGACCTTTGTAAAAGAAGGTCGTTTTTTTTACTATTAGTCATAAAAGATAAATCTATCACATAATAAATGGGTAAAACAGGAACAGCACAAAAATATGGTGAAGACGGAAAAATTTCAACAGGAAAGTATGTTTCAAGTTTTTTTGGTTTTTTAAATAATCAAAACCCTGAATATGCTCTTTTGTTATGTGTAGATGAACCTTCTACTGGGGCATATTACGGAAGTGTTGTTGCTAAACCCCCTGCAAAAGAAATTTTTGAAGGAATTATTGAGTATAAAAATATTCCACCTAAAAAGGAAGTAATTGTTGAAGAATTAGAAGTTCCTAACCTAGTTGGTAAAAGTTTATCGCAAGCGTTGGTTATTTTAGAAAAATTAGGGGTGTATTACGAAGTTTCTGGAGAAGGAGAAAAGGTTGTAACCCAATTTCCTTCACCAGACACAACTATTAAAAAAACTGCAACTATTTTAATTTCTACAGAATAATTTTATTAATAACTTAAATATAAATATATAAATAAAACTTATAAAAAAATTATGTTTTAAAATATAAAGGGTTATTTATGTTGTTAAGTGAATTAATTAAAAAAATCAAAGTTGTTGAAGTTAGGGGAAATATTAATATACAAGTAAAAGGTCTAAGTCAAAAAATTGATTTAGTTAAAAAAGGAGACTTATTTTTTTGCTATAAGGGTGTTAATAATAATGGTCACGATTTTGCATATAAAGCAAAACAAAATGGAGCCGTTGCTTTAATTGTAGAAAAATTTGTTGAAGTTGATTTACCACAAATTTTAGTAAAAAATACTAGAAAAATTATGCCAGTAGTGTGCAACATCTTTTTTTATGATGTTTTAAAATATTTATATTTAATTGGTGTTACAGGTACTAACGGAAAAACAACTTCAACGACTATTATTTATGATTTACTAAATACAAACGGTTATAAAGTGGGGTTAATTGGAACAAACGGCATTAAATTTTTAAATAGAAAAATTAATTCAAATTTAACTACGCCTGATACAGTTGAACTTTTTTATATTTTTTCAAAAATGAAAAATGCTGGTGTTAAATATGTTGTTATGGAAGTTTCTGCCCACGCAATAGCGTTAAATAAATTATTAGGTATAAAGTTTGAAGTTGGGGCTTTAACAAATATTTCACAAGATCATTTAGACTTTTTTAAAAATATGACAACTTATGCAAAATGTAAGTTAAAGTTTTTAAATAAAAATTATTGTAAAAATATTTTTATAAATGTTGATGATAAAAAAGGACAATTATTTTCAAAAATTATAAATACAAATACAATTACTTACGGGTTAGAAAACCCTAGCAAGTGTTTTGCAATTGATATTAAATATAATTTAGAGTCAACAACCTTTTTAGCAAATGTGTTTGATGATGTTTTAATTGTAAAAAGTAGGTTGAGTTGCAAGTTTAATGTATATAATTTGCTTTTAGCGATTAGCATAGTTAAGTTTATAGGTTTAGATAAAAATCAAATTTTAAATGGTATTAAAAATTTATCAATAGTTAATGGAAGAATGAACCTATATAAACTAAAATCTGGAGCAGTAGCAATAATTGATTTTGCTCATACTCCTGACGGGTTAAAAAATGTTTTAGAAAATTTACGAGAAATAAATAAAAATAATAAAATAACAACTATTTTTGGGTGTGGTGGGAATAGAGATAAATTAAAACGAAGTAAAATGGGAAATATTGCAAGTACTTTAAGTGATAAGGTTATTTTAACTAGTGATAATCCAAGAAACGAAAATCCTTTAAAAATAATTAATGATATTAAAAAGGGAATAAATAAAAATAATTATTTAATTGTTGAAAACAGAATTGCTGCAATTGAAAAAGTAATAAACGAAAGTAGTAAAAATGAAATTATTTTAATTGCTGGAAAAGGTGCAGAAAATTATCAAGAAATTAAAAACAAAAAATATTTGTATAATGATAAATTTATTGTTGAAAAATATTTAATTTAATTAATTATTTTTAATTAATACTAATTAATTTATTTTTTTATTAATTTTAATAAATTATTTATTATTTTTATTAAAAATATTTAAAAAACTTGCTTTTAATATAAAAAAACTTATAAATATTTATTTGTTAGTGTTTTAGCGATATATATA
>JAFWWV010000135.1 GCA_017523305.1 Clostridia bacterium | reverse complement strand
TGTAATATCTGTTGCTTTACCAGCACTAAATGTTGTTGCAGTTGCCCAAACAATATCGTCTGCTGTGTAACCTTCAAGGGCATCAATATTACCCCAATCCATTCCTGCTTCAACAAGAGCAAGAGCATCTTCGGTTGGTTGGAATGAAGTTATTTTTTCTACTATTGTATAAGTGTAATCTTCTAAATTGTCAACAATATCTTGGAATGAAGTTGCTGTTGCTAATTCTTCTGCTTGAACTAATGCATAACGGTCTGGTGAACCTAAATGATAATGAATATAAATCATACCGTTCTTAGCATTTATTCTTTCAACTTCAATATCTGAAACTATACCTAATTGATATGAGTTTTGCATAATTGGTTGTAATTTAATTGCTAACAAATCACAAACATATTCATAAGTGGCAACTGTTGGAGTTATTGGTGCAGTATATGTTTGTATTTCGCTATAATTGCTATCACTATAAGAGACACCATCTCCTAGAGATTTAATCATAATGCTATCGCCATCAGATAATTGTAAACATCTTTCTATTAAAGTTGTTCCTATTATTTGTTCAGCACCATTATTTATTTTATAAGCATATCCTGTTGCATTTTCAACATTTTGCCAAACAACTTGTCCACTTGTATCTATTGTGAATGTTGGAGCAGATAATTGAGTAAGATTTGCATTATATGTTACTGCACTAGAATAAGCACTATCTAAATATTCTTCGCCATCACCAACTGCTTTAACAACAATGCTATCACCATCATTTAATTGAACAGAAGTTGAAATTGTGCTTTGCTCTGTGCCATTGTTAATTTTATATTTATAACCACTAGCATTAGCAACTGCATTCCAAGTTGCAAGACCAGTTGAATTTATACTAACAACAGGTGCTGACAATTCGGTTGGTTCTGCTGGTGCAGTATATGTTTGACTTACGCTATAATTACTGTCTGCGTATTCAACACCATCTCCAACTGCCTTAACAACAATGCTGTCGCCATCGGTTAATTGAATTGAAGTTGAAGTTGTTGATTGTTCAGTGCCATTATTGATTTTGTATTTATAGCCACTAGCGTTTGCAACTGCGTTCCAACTAGCAATTCCACTTTCGTTTACGCTAACAACAGGAATAGTTAATTCAACAGGTTGTGCTGGTGGTGGAGTTACAGGTTCTGTGTAAGTTACCGTGTTGCTCCAATCACTTGTTGAATAGCTTGTGCCATCGCCAACTGCTCTAACTTTGAAAGATTGACCGTCTGTTAAAGTTTGTTGAGTGATTGTTATTGAAACTGTGTTTGTGTTAGAGTCAATCCACACTTCATAACTTGTTGCATTGTCAACAGAAGTCCAAGAAGCGATATTATCGTTTAAACTAACCACAGGGGCGTTTAGTTTAATTGGCTCTGCTGGTTCTTCAGGTTCTGTTGGTGGTGTTTTAGTACACGCTGAAAGTAAGAAAAAGCAAGGAAGAATAAAACATAATCCTAAAACTGAAAGAAATGATTTCTTTTTCATAAAAATATCTCCTAAATCTTATTGATATTTTTAGTATAGCACAATATGTTGAAAAATGTATAAGATTTTTAGGAATTTAATAAAATTTTACTCTAATTGCCTATTTTTAAATTTATTGATTGCTTTAATCCTTCTTTTCTGTTCTCTAAAATCATGAGTTTTCTTTATTGGTGATATGTAAAACTTATCTATTAAATCTATTGTGTCTGGTATATCTTCCTTTTTTAAACAATTATTATCTAAACCTAAATTAACTGCTGTTGTTAAAGTCCACATTAATGATCTTGGATATCGGTGAATTAATATTCTATTATTTTTTAATTGAACTATTGTTGTACTCATAACTGCTCCTTCACATTTGTGTTGTTAACATTATAACATAACCTAATATAAATTTTACACACACTACAAAATTCTACAAATATTTTATAAAATGACGACAGGGCGTGTGCTTGTCTTGATACAAGTGGCGTCGCTTCGCTCCGCCAGACAAGCACACGCCCTTGTAAATAAACTTGTAAATGAATTGGCTTGTCGGCTAATAAACAATCGGCAACAAAATGAGGTTTGCGCGCAGGCTTTCCGCAAAACCCCATTTTTTTTCGTTGCCGATTGAGATTAATTGCACTTTCGCATTTGTGCTATAACCTCTGGCGATACCTTACCAATAAGGCAACCCTCATCCCAGCAGTTGAAATCATCAAATAGCAACAATTTCTTATCTTCCTGACCTATGGTGCAGACAACATCTTCATCCATAATGTCTGAAATAAAGTATTGATATAGTCCTTTGCTATATACAATCTTTTCTTCCGTCTTTTCAATATATTTCATAAGATAAGTAATTCCATCACTCATCTTATTCCTATGTTCTATTTTCTTAAAATCTGAACGACCAAATCTTTCATTGAAATACGAATTTTGCACAGTCGTTGTTCTCTTATGTGAATTTATATTGTAATCACTATGTTCAAACAATTCGCCTGGCATTGTTCCATCAGGTATTTTAAACATACCATGAAAATGCAATCTTTTAGTTTCTGGTGCTCGTTCCCAAACACCCATATATTTCCAATCTTTACGACTAGAGAACAATGACAAGGCGTTTTTTAATTTTTTCCTAAAACTATATTCGTCATGCAATTTATCATCATAGGTAAAAGTACAAAAATAGTTAAAATTTATCAGGTTGGCTTTTCTTACCATTCTAACTCTGCGACAAATTATATTTCTTAACTTTCGTTCCATTTGTGTTTGAACATAGCTTTCGCAAAATTCTCTTTTCTCAAAATAAGGCAACATATCTTCTATTATGAGTTTTTTCCGTTTCTTTCGTGGGCTGTCAATATGCTTCCGATAGAGCTCATTAAATAACTCTTTTTTGGTGATTTGACGCTTATTTTGTTTCTTTTGAACTTCTTTTGGCTCATTTGTAATAACCATTTGACCTTTTTCTTCTGTATCAACTTCAAGCGAAATAGAGGGCTCAGTATTTTCAACCGAGTCCTTTACTTCTTCTTGAACAGTTATAACTTCCTCATACTTAATTCGCTTTCTTTTAGAAGGTCTTGTTGTATGAGGAATTGCAATATAATGACTTCCGTCAAAATATACTTTTGTTTCGCCATACGACATAAGCGTTTAGCATAAGAAATTCTACTTTTTCTTACATTTCTTATATTGTGGCGTGTTTCTAAACAGTATAGCGTATTCATATCTGCCATGTATCTTCATAGCGTGTTTAAGAGCTTTCTTATCACCTTTAAATGAGGCATCAATCAACGCTTCTTCACTGTTTTTATAACCGATTTGCAATTGTTTCAATGACTTTGTTTTAGCCATTTCTTTATGAGTTTTAGTAAAAAATCCCATGCTTAATTACCTCCCTTTTTAAGATTTTTCGATTTACGCTTAAACAAATTTTTGAAGAAATCTAACCATTTATGTCGTTTCTTTGGAGTTTCTTCTTTCTTTTTTTGTGTTTTAGCTTTTTCTTTTAACTTTTTTGTGAACTCTTTTTGATAGTTTTTATCTTCTTTATCTATCTTTTTGAATGTTCTTTTTAAGTTTTTGAAAATATATTTACATATCTTTTCGTTATACTTTTGAGGCACATAATCAACAGTGTCTAAAGTATGCGAAAAGGTTTCATAATACTTATCTAAAGTAGTGTTGATAAGTTTATTTTTATTATAGTTAATCATGCACTTTTTCTCCTCTGATAGAAATTTTTAGGCATTTCATCATCATTTTCTTCAAGGTATTTAATATAACCCTCTAATGAATGCTCTGTTGGTTGACTTTCTTGTATATCAAAATCTTCCTCAAAATGACCATCATAGAACTTTGGTTTGCAACTTTTACTATCATATAAGGCAAATACGTTGTAATCTGCTTCAACTATTTCTTCAGTATAACAATCTGTGTCCTTCTTACCAGATGCCATATATCTTTCAAATAAACTACTGTTTTCAATTCTTCTAATTTTCCATTTTAGTCCTTTTACTTTTCCATATTCATCATAACTAATTTTTAATTTTACTATTTCTATAAACTGTGCTAACTCTCTAATATTGACATCTATAAGCATAGGTCTTTGAGTATCCAAATAAATCTCTAAATCGTTATGCCCATGTTGCTCATACCATCTACTTTGCCATTCAGGGAAGTACAAACTCATTCTACTATTCAAATATTTTTGTGCTTCCGTAATCCCAATAACTTCATAAGGTAAATTAAAGTGTGTTTTGACAAATTTATTTTTAAATCCTAATCTAAATGGATTGATAACTCTGCTTGGTCTTAATCTATACCCAAACTTGCGAAATCCAATAGCATAGTTTGAACTTACGCAATGCTTGGGTATTGATAAATTAAAACCATTTTGATTTTTACTGATTATCTCTTTTTGCATCAATCTATTCCGATCTCTGTCAAATGCTCTTAAATTTAACATATGTGTCATAAAACAGGTTTTACCTGTTCTGGGAGGAGCAAAGATAATCGTAATCATCTAACCCTACATAATAACCATTTCTTTAGTGAATGAATTATCTTATTGTAAGGTATATTTGATATACAATTTTCCATCTTCAAGTGTTCCCGCACTTGCATAGAACACTCCTGCGTCTAAATTAGACAATGATGTGTTAATAGATAAATAGGTTACATAGTTATCTAAACTAATTCTTAAATCAAAACCATATAAATATGAATCTGTCATAACATAAAGCATATCGCCTTTTATTTGACAATCATAAATAGTAAATGAAGAACCTTTATAAATCTTGCCATACATATCATTTACATGGTCGTAGTAATAAATATAAGAATTTTTATTTGAATGTGTTTGATAGAATAATGTGTAATCACCATATTTCATTGTTTTAAATTTACAAGTAGATTGACTTGTTGCTTTTGTCATTGTGTCTATGCTTCCTGTATCTAAATCAATAACATAAATGCCTGTCATCATATCAACAAACTCATAGTGTCCTATTGTAATTCTATCTCCATAGGTGTAATATGCATCGGATATTTGAACTAAATTATTAGTAATTAAATCTAATTTCCAGATGCCCTTAAATCCACTTGAAGAACTTACAATATAATAAATTCCATCACTAATTTTAATAAACTTTGGACTTACAGTAATACTTTCATAAGTCGTAAGTGGTATTTCTTGTTGTCCGTCATAGATAAATGCTTCCTTATAACCAAATGAAATAATCTTATCTTCTAAAACATAACTATAATTTGGCGTTGTCGCATAATCTTTTATTAATTCAAGCGAACAATCATCAATATTCAATCTATAAAAACCGTTAGAAATATTAGCAAAGTAGCCATAACTTGTCTTTAAAAATGAATAAATTGATGATGATGTGCTATAAATTTCAACATCTTCGCCTGTTTCCACATTATAACAACGAACATGATGATGTTTCTTCTTATTAATGTCTGTAACTCTATATGAACTATGAAGAATATAATTATCTATCTTTTTCACTGTTACAGTAGAAGAATCAGAGCCATCACCCAAGAAATTAGTAAATGTTCCATCTAACCAATTATGAACTGCATAACCACCTGTATAGTCAAACATATACATATTTGCATTATCTGCAATATAAGTGATAACACCATTTGCAGAGCCAAGAATATCTAATGTTTTATTAGCAAAGCTATAAACATACGAAATTTTACTCGTTCTAAAATACAACTTATCATCTTCTTTATGGAACGAGTCAAATGATGTTCCTTTAATGTTTATTGTTTCTAATGTTTTTGTATCAAAGTGATAGTAATACAACTTACAACTATGACTAGTTGAATAGAAAACAAAGTCATTGCCTTCTATTAACCTAAAGCCAAGTGAAGTAAAAGTGAAATCTGTTGGCAATTTAATTGTTGCTATGATTTCTTTTTCATAATTTGAAAGTAAAGTATTCAAATCTGAAATTTGTTCTTCATAACCAGCAACAGTTTCAGCATTTTCACTTTCTATTGTTTGGATATATTGTTTTAAGACCTGAATTCTTGCGTTTTTCTCTGCAATAATATCAGCATCACTATTTTGAGTATTTTCCAACTCTAATTGCAAAGCATCAATTTCAGCTTGCATTTCTGCAATCTTGCTTTCTGACTCTGCTTTATTATTGTTTAATTGAGTTTTTAAATCATCTATTTGTTTAGAATATTGATTTATAAGTGCTAAATATTGCTTGTTAGTATTGTCTGTATTGACAGTAATATCACCAATAACGCCACCACCAAGACCAATATTTGCTTGATTGTTTGTTCCTACATTGCTTTTCAAACTAGGAACAGTGTTATACAATATTGCTCCACCACCAACTAGGGCAACAAGTGCCCCAGCAGTGATTAAGCCAATTTTACCGAATTTGTTCATAAAATCTCCTTAATTCAAAATTTAGTGGATTAGCCACCAACTTCTGCTAAATATTGTTCTAATGTATAACCATATTTAACAGTTGCTTGTGTTGAAGATGAGTTGTTATTCCAACCATCTGCCAACTGACATTCATCTTCTGTAACTTCGCAATAAATAACCAAATCAGCACAATTATAGAACACACGAGTTCCACCATCAATAACTGCTTTTGGAATATAAATTGTTTTTAATGAAGTGTTGTCATAGAATGTTTGATATCCTAACTCTGTACAATTTGCAGGGATAATAATTGAAGTTAAGCTTGTACACCAATAGAATGCTCCAGCAATAGTTGTTACTTGTGAATTTTCTGCAAATATAACTGTTTGCAACTGTGCACAATGATAGAAAGCACTATCACCAATAGCAATAACACTATATGGAATATAAATAGTTGTCATATCACATCTTGCTAATGACGAACTTCCTATAAACCTACATTGTTCATTGATTTCACAAGAGGTTATATCTTCATTTATTGCATCAACTAAATATACATAAGGGTTAGATTCATTGCCTAAATAGTAACAATTTCCATAAGTTGTATAATTCATATTATTACAATATGAGAAAGCACTATCTCCAACAAATGATAAACTATTACTTACACGAACATTTGTTAATGCTGAACAGCCATTAAAAGCATATCTTCCAACTTTTGTTACATTGTCGTGCATAATAACTGATTGAATAGTTTTGCTCCAATAGAATGCAGCGCTACCAATTTCTGTTATTGTTTCAGGAATTACAACCTCTGTTAATAAAACTCCATTTAGATACACATTATTGACACTAGATAGTGGATTACAAGAACTTAACCCTTCAAAATTTATCTTTAACCATTTTTCTAAATCATAGAAATAGAAATCTTTAACTGAAGGTCCGCTATATACTTGGAAAGCACTCTCACCAACAGCTTCAACATTTCTACCAAATGCTATACTTATAACATTTGCACCATAATTTGAACTGTTTTCATAGTCAAATAAATATGCTGGAATTCTCTTAACGCTATCACCAATAACTAATTTAATTCCTTCGCCTTCTTGACCTGCCATTTGGAAAGTATAGTTACGATCTTCCAAATCAGAACAATTAACAGCATTGTAGTAAATATCGGTAATTATAGGGCATTGATAGAAAGCATATCTTCCAATACTTTCAACACCTTCGCCAATATTTACAACTTTTAGATTTACATTATAATTTGTTCTTTCATAGTAAGGGCACATAAAACCTAATGGAATCTTTTTAACCTTATTTCCAATATTTAAGGTTACGCCATCAGTTAATGTTCCAACTTTACCAAATATATAATCTTTGATCGTAAAATCAGCACATTCAATAGCATTGAAGTTAATTTCAGTTAAATGTGTACAATAATAGAAAGCATAACCACCTATACTTGTAACACTTTCAGGAATTGTTACTGAAGATAAATTTGTACAATTATACAAGAAACCACTAGATGAACCACCAGAGCCAATAGCAGTAACTTCATTAGAAATAACGAGTTTACCTTCTAATGTTCTAAATGTTGCTATATTGCTACCATTTGAAACTACACCAGCATCCGATACTTGCAAATAGTTGTTTTCAATAATTTCATCCCATGTAACTAACAATTCATTATCTGCACTATAAACCAGCTAATTGTTGTGTAAATTTCGCAAATAATATTGTCTTTTGACTAATTGGATAATTTGCTAAATCAATAACATTTTCGCCATCAAGCGTCCAACCCTCAAAATAGTAATTGTCTTTAAATGGCTCATCTGTTATTGTTGCGTAATTTCCACTTGTAACAATTTCGCTGGCAAATTGTGTTCCATTGCTCATATAAATAACATCATATCTGTAAGTTATATCTGCAATAAATGTTGTTGGAGTAATAATGCTATAAGTTGTAACATCAACATAAGAGTTATTTACTTTCCAACCATTGAAAATAATATAATCACTATTTTCTAAACTTGGAACTTGTGCATAACCAGCATTTCTAATTGTTTGAGTTGAAATTGTCTTATTATCATAAACAAATGAAACTGCGTGAACTTGTGTAAATCTCGCAATGTAAGTGATATTGCCTGTTACTTGAATAGATGCAACATTATCTATAACATCAACACCATTAACAGTCCAACCATCAAATTCATATCCTGCTTTTGTAGGATTTTTAGGAAGAGTTACACATTTTCCTTTTTCAATAATTTGTTTATTGTATTCAGAGTTGTCAACCTTAAATATAACATCATATTTATAGGTAATATCTGCTACAAATGTTGTGTTTTGTGTGATTTTATAAGTGTTAATATCAACAAATTCTCCATTAACTTTCCAACCATTAAATAACTTATATGGTGTGTTATCAACATTTACAATGCTTGGAGTTTTATTTTCTCTTATTGTTTGTGTAGAAATTGTGGAATTCTCATAAACAAATGAAACATTATAAACCTTTGTGAACACTGCAACATAAGTTGTATTGCTTGTAATTTGTAATGCAGAAGTGTTAATAATATCAACACCATTTATAGACCAACCATCAAATTCATAACCTGTTTTAATAGGATTGCTTGGTAAATTTGGATAGTTGTTTGCAGTAACGATTTGTGCACTGTAAGTTGTGTCATCAACCTTATAAACAACATCATATCTATAAGTTATATCAGCCACAAATGTTGTATCTGCTGTAATTTTATAAGTTGAAACTTCCACAATGCTTCCGTTAACTTTCCAACCATTAAATATCTTATAGGTTGTGTTTTCAATGTTTACAACAGAGGCAGTGTTTCCATTTCTAATAGTTTGAGTTGATTTTGTAGTGTCTTCATAAACAAAATTAACTGTATGCAATTTTGTAAATACTGCTGTGTAAGTTGTGTGTTCAGTAATTGGAGTAGTAGAAACATCAACAATATTCACATTATCAATAGCCCAACCATCAAAACTATAACCAGATTTAGATGGATTAGTAGGCAATTCTGCATAATTTCCTTTATCAACAACCTGTGTATTGAGTGTTGAATTGTCAACTTTGAATGTTACACTATATTTATAAGTTAAATCAGCAACGATTTTAGTATTTTGATTTATAGTGTAAGTTGATAAATCAATAAATTCATCACCAACTTTCCAACCATTAAATATTAAATACTCTGTATTTGCTGGGTTAGAAACTGCAACAGTTGAACCTTTATTTACAATTTGAATGTTATAAACGCTTCCGTCATATTCAAATGTAGCAACAACTTGATCGCCATTTTCTAAACTAGCAATATAATTTTCGTAATATTGCACACTTTCTTCCAATTCTCTAATCTTTTCATTTAATGAAGTGATTGTTGAATTATTGTTTTGACTTTCATGTTTAATATCACTAATTTGTTGATTTAAACTTGTGATTTGTGCATTTAAACTTGCAATAGTGTTTAAGTGTAATGTGTTAGTATTTTCAAGTTGAGTATTAACATTTTGCAAATTTAAAATTTGATTATTCAAACTAGAAATTGTGTTATAGTAGTTAGTATTTTCTAAAATAAGGTTGTCTTTTTCTGCTTTTAAAGTAGAAACTTCAGCTTTCAAATTGTTAATAGATTGTAGATAATCATTGTTTAAATTTGTAAGAGAAGTGATTTGCTCATTTAAAGAACTAATTTGACTATTTAACATCTCAATTTCAGCTTGATTTCCATACGCATCTTTTGATAATTCTTCAATTTCAGCATTTAATACATTAATGTTTTTTCTTAAATCTGAAATTGTCTTATCATTATTAGTAATTGTTTGTTGCAAACTTGCAATTTGAGTGTTTAAACTAACAATTTGAGTATTTAAACCATTTATTGTTATTTCGTTTGAACTAATAGTGTTGTTTAAGTTTGCAATTTGCGTATTCAAATTTGTTATTTCACTATTCAAAATGCCAATAGTTGTCTCATTTTTAGATTGATTTTCATTAAGGGTTGAAATCTCTGATTCCAATGACGCTTTTTGTTCAGTCAATCTATCAATTTGATTTTGACTATCTCTGTTAGTATTTTGCAAATTTGAAATTTGAGAATTTAATTGAGAGATATTATCATTTAAGGAAGTGATATTATCTCTATACGAATTTATTAGTTCATCATATTCTTCCTTATTTGTCAGTGCTGTGTTGTAACCATCTTTATAAGCATTATCTAAATCTGTTGCATCATAAATCTTTGTCCCACTTAATGCGTCTTCTAATTTATTGAAGTTTATAACACTCCAAGTTATTAGAAAGCCGAAAGCACCGATAATTAAAATACTGAATATAATGCCCACTATTTTTTTAGCGTCCATATATTCTCCTTTACAATAATTTTTCCACTTTAAGTCGTATGCCATTGTCAGCAAAGTATTGTTCTAAATAACTAGCGTTTGTTTTGCCAATGGTTGCGAGTTTTAAAGTGGTTTTACTGCTTAAAAATTGTATTGATATTTGCAATTCAGTAGCATGAACAAGTTCGCCCTCTGTATTATAGAAATCCATATATACTGCCGAGAAAACTGATCCACTCTTAAATTCAGCATTTATCAACAAATAATCATTAAGCCATAATTGGTAATTTCCATCTTTACCATTAAAATCTACTTTCAGTAAGTCAATTTCAAATGAATAAGTGTCTGTGTCATCATACAAATAATGATAAAACACACAGCTAGTAGCGTAATAACTAAAACTTTCCTGACTAAATTCGTTAGAAATGTTTATTGAGCCATTTACATAACTTTCTGCTTTAACTTCTTTATATAACTGAATTCCACTAAATACACCTACTGTTATCATTAGAAAGCAACTTACATATAATAAGATTTTTCTTCCACCCTCATTTTTCATAAGCATCATAATGATAAAAATCACTATAACCGCTATAACACCAATTAAAATAATGTTCTTTAATTGACCGAAAAATGAAGCCAATAACATTCCATTCATCATACAATCACCTCCACATACTCACTATTTATCGAGTGTTCAGCAAAATCAAAGGTGATATTGCTAGAATGTCGCAGAGTTTGTAGTCGTGTGTTATACAATGCTTTATCTAATAGGTAGAATGTTTGTGAATCTCCTAGAATAGTAATCGTATCTATTTCAAAATCTTCAAATCCGTTATAATCAATACCCACAATTTTCTTGTCAGTATTGATTAAATCAATAGTGATATTTACTTTTGCACGAGGCATTTTCGCAAATATCTTTTTCATATCCATATCTAGCGAAATGAAATATCCACCATAAACTTCACTATATCTATAAGCAAGGTGAGAGTTGTCTAATGTGTATAACATTCTCTCTTGCCAATATGTCGTATCAATTTCTTCTTCTACAATGTCATAACTTGGGTTGCAATCAATACAACCAAATATAGATTGAGTGCTATTTCTAGCACCATTTTCGTCATAATGGAATTTCAAAACCGAATAATTTTTGATAATGTCAGTAACATCATCTGGTTTATATTTTCCTGTTTCTGGGTCATATTCTTTAACAGTAAAATATTCACTTAAATCAACTGTTACATAATAATCACCATAACCAGCACTATTGCTTCTAATGGCTTGCATACAATCAGCAAAAACATCTAAATAATTGTAATACCAGATGTTTTTTATTGGTTGTTTGTATAACCATAAAGACCACCAACTTCTTTTATAAGTAGTCCATTCATAAGTTCCGTTTAACTGTATCATAAATGGGCGATTATCAATTTTAATGATAAACACACTTTCACGATTAAGTTGTGTTCTTAACTTATTTCCGTCCCAACTTATGCCATTGGTAGTGTCGTAATAACTAAAACCACTTGGTTCTTCACGATTTGCTTTTTCTTCGGTAGTTTCAACAAGTTTTAAATCTTCTTGCTTTAAATCTCCCAAATATTGCATACCTGTTGAACGATAAGATGTGGATAGAAGTTTATAATCTGTAAAATAATTTAATCGAAGTTCTTGTAGAGCAATACCATTATTTTTAGCATTGCTGTAAAAGTTTGCTTCAAGGAAATACCTATCTTCAAACTCATCTTTTTCTTCTTCGGTTAAATCTTCTGAATTTATAATATCTAAACCTATCTGATTATCAATATAATTCGTTCCCATAGTTATATCGTGAACAAAGAAGTGATAATAACCATAAGCAATAGTAACCATCATTGCTATAACGGTTAAGAATATAAGACAACAATTACCGATAGTTTTAATTACTTTCATTGTTTACTCCTTATTTTTAAAATAAGCAAAAAAGCACTAGATAGAAAAATCTAAATAGTGCTCTTTGTCTTACAATAATCCGTTCCAACCAAAGAAGTTTAAAGCATCTGCTAACCAGCCCAAGCCAATAGCAAGATATTCAAAAATCTTTGCAAGGATCGACAAAGGCCATGTTCCAAAAAGCACTATTAAAACAATGATTACAATAGTCCAAAATAATCCTTTCATAGAACACTAAACCTCTATTATGGCATAGTGATTTTAGCTGTTGCATCTGCAACTTGTTCTATTGCACCAGCAGATTTTCCAAACCATAAACAAATTTGTTCTCCAAAAGTTACGCCATTAATCGCGCAACCAATAGCAACAATCAAACTGAATAGAACGATAGTGCCCACAACACCAACCAAAATCCATAAAACTGCTTTTAATTTTTCGTTCATATGAACTCCTTTTATCTTAAAATCATTTGAAGAAGTTGTTTGTCAGAATTTCTTGCTGGTTTAACTCTACATTCGTAAATTTCACCATTTTCATCAACAGAGCGAACAGAGTACATTTTACCTGAAATCACACTGCCGGTCTTTTCATCCTTAATTTCATAAGGTTCTGACACCAATTCTGCTTGCATTGCATCCATAAATACAATATCTAACACAGTATATCCACCGAAATCCAATGGAACTACGCTAACCTTAACATCTTTACCACGAACATTACCTTTTATAAAATATGCTAAATAGGTTGTTCCGTTAAGTTCGTAAGGTTCACGCTCAACAACGATTTTATTTGGTTTTTTAGTAGTATTTGACATTTCTTATTTCTCCTTATTTTCTTTTTCCAATTTCTCTTGAATATTTCTTTGCATCGGCTTTCGACTTGCCTTCCTTTAATGCTTTTGTATATTTGTAAATGCCTATGTGGTCATTTTTCATTTGAAGTGAACCAATACGAACACCAATTTCTAGGTCTGTCAATGGTTTACCTTCTTTTGGTCCTCTCTTGTGGACTTTGTCTTTTAACTCTGATGCGTAACTTTCAGCTCTTTTGTTTGGAGTTACCCATCTTCTTTCACGTACGGTTGTGGTTTTTGCCATTTTTAAATTCTCCTTATTATATTTCTCTTTTATTGCAAGAGATTAGCAATTCGCCTTTGCGATATTAAGTTGTACCTGTAATCAATAAGACAAGAACAATATAAATAGAACATACGCTCTCGGCGACTGTGCGAGGTGGCCACCTTACTTTAAAATCGCACCAAGTCGAATAATCTAAAACACTTCGCCTTGCTATTGATTACACTACCATTTTATGCTATTTTATAGGCGAAAACCAGCAACTTTACCTATCGAAAAACCCAATAAAATCGTACACTTTCCCAACAATACCCAAACAAAAAACACAATAAAAAAGCCACCTTATTAAAAGATGGCATTTTTGTTATTCAACATAAGTTTTTGTGTACATTGATGTCTTAATTCTTTTCCCGTCTATGTTCTTCCTATCTTTGAACATAAATTCATATTCCTTATCTCGTTGCTTATTTCTTTTATAATATATGTCATGACTAATAACCACATTATATTCGTGGTTGTCAAATTGTATTCCCACATGTTGTTTAACAATATGTAATTTTGTTCTGTAAATATTCATTGATATAGGAAGAGCTTGTCTTTTTAATTTCATACGCACTCCTTTTCACATTCTAAATTTTCTTGTAAGAATTTTAAAAGTTTCTTATTTAACATTTGTACATACTCTGGTGTGTATTTTAATTCGGCAGCTAACGACTCCTGTGTGTTGCCTTGCAGATATAATCCTACATACACATGGTATAATTTCGGAGACGCCGACTTTATCATTTGATTATAGATTTGAACCTTTGAGATAATATCGTTCACACCGGTTTCTTGAAACGCATTGTCAAATAGGTCTTTGTGTGAATAATAATATCTTATAGCTTTCAAATCATTTCTAATTTGAAATAAAGATAACATATTAGCCACCCCTCTTTAATATTACAATAAAATTTTTTGATATTAATGTTTGTTTTTTGTCTATTTTATACTTTTATTGTCAGGGTGGAGTTTTTTT
>JAFWWV010000134.1 GCA_017523305.1 Clostridia bacterium | reverse complement strand
TCACGATAATCATAGAAAAGGGAACACCTTTAGGAGTGTATCGAGTATACAACATCAATACAATTTATATAATGTAAGAAATACGATTATCACTTACACTATAAGTATAACATAAATCATACGTTTTGTCAACGGGTGATTAGATTTTTAATCAAATCTTGACATATATTTTTAATCTTGACATTTTCGAAATAAACATTACCGAGTTTATAATTTTTAATAAACGTACGCCAAGCGTGATAGTCTTTAGCAACGGAATAGAACATAGTATTTGGTGAATGGTCTTCAAGAGTACAAGAAAAACAAATATCTGTATTAGCGTCATTTGATACAAATATTTTACCTAATATATAATCAAACCAAACACCATATATATTATCTTTATATTTAAATGAAAATGTACAACGTGAATTTTTAGATTTTTTTTCTATAAAGTCTTTATTATCAAATCTAGGTTGATTCTCAATAGCATAATTAGAATAGTCAGTACCTTCAACAATTTTACCGAAATCGCTTTCTCTTTTGGCTTGACGATATTCTTCATTTTTCATAACTTGTACTAGAATTAATCCGTCTTTATAAGTTTTAATATCTGAATTATAAGGTTGAGATATATTAAAGAATAAAAAGTATGGATTAATCATAGACACGTTATTACCTAATAAGAACACATTAACTCTACGCATACGTGCGATAGTCTCTATAATTGATAAAAATACTTCAACTTCATTATTGATATAGTGTTGTGAACTATTTTCAATAATAAATTCATCATATATAATATATCTAACTTTAGAAAAGTTAGTAGACTTATAACTATTGGCTTCAGATAGTGCAATAGCATAACCACAAATTTCATCATCTATATAAAATTTATTTCCTTTAGTAGATAAAGTATTATCTGGAAACTCTTCATTTTTAATAAGTTCATCAAATAATTTAGGGACTGACTTTTTCAAATCAGATTTATATCTTCTAATATAAACAAACTCACACTTATTTTTAATGGCTTGTTTTACAACAAATTTAGTAGCACCATAAGTCTTTCCAACTCCACGTTCACCTACTAAAAAATTAAAGAAGGAATTATATGATAAGATTTTAGCATAATCGTAATACACATATAACACCTTCCTTTAAATATAGTGATAGGTTAGAATATTAATTCAGGACATCACTCCAAATACTTTGTGATAAGTTCTTCACTCTGATACATCACATAAGCACAAATTAATTTAAATTCTAATCTTCACTAAAATAATTATATCATAAAATAAAGGATTTTTCAAGTTTTAAAATATTTTGAAAAAAATTTAAAATATTTGTTGACATATTTAAATTATTATGATAGACTTATATTGTAAAGGAGTGATAGAGTGAAAAAATTAAAATTAAGAAATTGGGTTAAAATAACAATAGGTTATATAATATTTAGTTGGTTTCTAATAACATTTTGTACGTGGTGATAATATGAATAAGATATATTTAGTATTATATAATAAAGAGCGAAAATTTTATTTTACAAAATATTTTAGTTCTATAAAAGAGAAGGACAAATATTTAAGAAAAATAAAATATGTAAGAACGCTATTATTAATTGAAGATAGTGAAGATATTAATTATAATTTAGATAAAGGAGAATAAAATATGAAAATAATAGATTTATTAAATAAAATAGCAAATGGAGAAGAACTACCAAAGAAAATGAAAATAAAGCAATGGCAATATAATGCAGAAAATGAAAATTTAGAATATGAATTATTTGATAGATTATTTGAAGAAGATGTTGAATTAAATGATGAAGTAGAAATCATAGAAAAAAAGAAAATACCTGAAAAATTAGGTTTATGTGCTTATGAAGATGGTGGAATTTCATATAGTTGGTCAATAAGTGAAGCATCATTAAAAACTAAAATCAACGAAATAATAGATTATTTAGAAAGCAAAGGTGAGTAATAATGAGTTGGTTAGAAATATGGGCTATGCTACAAGTTATAGGAACTATAATATCATTAATAATATTAGGAATAGCATTATTATTCTTTATTTTAGATAAAATTATAAAGTAGGTGAATAAGTATGAAAATGGAAATATTACAAATTTTAAATAATGCAAGATATAATTTGATGAAACAAATGATGAGTGGAAATGAAATAGATTATAAAGAATTATTATTTCAAATTGATGAAGAAATAAGGAAAGTTTTAGGAGATTAAAAATGAAGAATAAAAAGATAATTCAAGAATTAAAACATAAATTAGAGATTATAAATGAAACAAAATGTAATCATTTAATATTAGCAGATTCAAACGAATATCATAGACATAGATACATAATAGAAAAAGAAAAAGAATATTTACTTGAAGAAATTTTAGAATTATTATATAATGAAAGTGTTGATGATAGCAAGAAGGGTTAAAATCCCTTCGTGGTGTTATTAACACTAGAAAGGAGTGATAAGTATATAGAAAATCAATACAATTTTATTTTGATAAAATTTGATGGTGATGTAAAAGTAATTCATCATAGAAAAATTTTATCAAGAGAAGAATTTGAACTGGAGTGTATATTATATTTAGATTCACACTCAAAAAGTTATGAAATAGATAATTTTATGTATATAGAAAATGAAGAAGTAAAATATACATATAATTATCAAGTAGAAAATAAAAAATTAAAATAAGAAAGAAGGAATTAAAAATGATAAATAATATAGTATTAGTAGGAAGAATAGCAAATGATATAGAAGTAAAGGAATTAGAAAAAAGTAAAGTTGTACAAGTTAATTTAGCAGTACAAAGACGTTATAAAAATGCAAATGGTGAATATGAAACAGATTTTATTAGTTGTCAAGTATGGAACGAACTTGCTACAACATTAAAAGAATATTGTAAAAAAGGTGATTTAGTAGGAATTACTGGACGTCTTACAACATCAGTTTATGAAGTAGAAGGAAATAAAAGAAAATCATACGACGTAGTTGTTGAAAATATTACTTTCTTACAAGCAAAGAAAACTGAAGAATAGGAGTTAGTATGGAAGAAAATAAAGAACTAATTTCAAGTGATAATAAAGTAGTTAATTTCAAAATAGATGGTGAACAAAGTACACAGACAATTCATACAACTATAAATGACCCTAAAATGATATTTAATTTAGACAACAAATGTGATTATAAACTAAATGACTGCAAAGGTCAAATGATTAGAGTAAAAGATGTTTTAATCAAAATTATAGAAACTAAAAAAGATGAAGAAAGTGAATTTAAAAAGATAACTATCTTAATTGATGACCAAAATAAATCTTACGTGACGGCGAGTAAAATGTTTACTAACGAATTATTAAGATATATAAATATGTTTGGAATTGAAAGTATAAGAAATGGACTAGAAATAAAAATTATTGAACGTTCTGTAAAAGATTCTTCTAATAAAGCATTAGGTTTCGAGTTAGTATAATCTAACTCGACCTAAAATTATTGGTGAAGTTATGAAGACATATTATGGAACATTTACTGATATAGAAGAAAGTGATATATATTGTATATTTGATAAATATACATTATATTTTACTTCACAATTTAACAAAAATAAATTTATAAAAGAAGTTAATGATTATATTTATTTAGAAGAATTAAAAATAAAAACAAGATATAATTTAAATATTTATTTAGGTCTTTATTTCGCTATCGTTTTATATAAAAAGATACAGAAAAAAGGAACTAAAATTATAAATAATATTACTAACAAAAGAGTTGACATAGATAAAGAATTTGAATAGGAAGTGATAGTATGGCTAAAAATTTAATTAGATGGAATAGAAGTGATTATGCTAGACTACGTGGGGCTGTATCATCATTTAATAAACAAATAAATAAGTTAAAAGAAATTGAAAAAGAAAGTGAATATCTACCTGATATTAAAAAATATTCTGATTTAAAAGAAAGAATAGTTTCTCGTCAAGAACTTAATCGTGTAATAAAATCTTTAAAAGACTTTGGAAGTGAAAGAAGTCAAGAAAAGATAACTACTCCATCAGGAGTTGAAATTACACGTTGGGAAAACAAAGAGATAAATAAAGCACGTAGACGTGCAATAAGACAACTCGAATTAGAGCGATTTACAATTGATACTGGAAGAAAATCAATAGGTATGGGCGACGAGAGAATCAAGGAAATAGATAGAACTATCGAATCATTTAATAAACTAGAAACAAAAATAGGACAGGCTTTTGAACGTACAAAAGAATCAATTTTAATAGAAGGTACAACTGACCGTGAACTATATAAGGCTAAAATCTTTCAAGAAAATGTATTTAAGGCTTTAGAAGATTTAAAACATTATGATAATTATGATGTTTTAATAAAAGAACTAAAAAAGACTAAAAATCCAATTGCTTTTTATAATAAAATTAAAGATAACGATATTTTAATGGACATCTTTAAATGGTATAAAGGTGAAGATGGTGGAATTAGTATTTATGGTGCTTTTGATTCTGTTCAAGAAGCATTCAATTCAATGGTTGAAAGATTAGGTGTAGAATTAGAAATACCAAATATAGCAGAAAGTTAGTATGAGTAAATATACTTGTGATTTTGAAACGTGTACTTGGTTAAAAAATGAAACTTATGTATGGGCTTATGCAATATGTGAAATTGATAATCCTGAAAATATAATAATTGGAAATAATATTGAAGATTTTATGAAATGGTGTAGTGATGGTAAAAATCCAACTTGCTATTTCCATAACTTAAAATTTGATGGAGAATTCATTTTATATTGGTTATTTAAAAATGGATTCACACATATAAGAGATAAGAAAGATAGACGTGATAAAACATTTACTACATTAATTTCTGATATGGGAATGTTTTATACAATAGAAGTATATTTTAAAATAGGAAATAAAAGTGTTAGAAAAGTGTCGTTTATTGATTCACTTAAAATACTAAATATGAGTGTTGACGCAATAGCAAAGACTTTTGGACTTCCAATATCTAAACTAACACTTGATTATAATAAACCTAGAGAAATTGGTTATATACTAACAAATGAAGAAAAAGAATATATAAAGCACGATGTTAAAATTGTTGCACTTGCTTTAAAAACTTTGTTTGATGAAAATTTAACAAAAATGACAATAGGAAGTAATGCACTAACAAATTATAAAGAAATAATAGGTAAGAATAGATTTAATCAATTATATGTTCCATTATCTTATGAAATAGATAATGATTTACGAAAAGCATATAAAGGTGGATTTACTTATGTTAACGATATATATCGTGGAAAGGAAGTTGGTGAAGGAATTGTACTTGATGTCAATTCACTCCGGCTTTACCCTAGTGTAATGTATGAAAAGCCACTTCCATTTGGTGAACCTTATTTCTTTGAAGGAAAATATGAATATGATGTAATATACCCTTTATATATACAACAAATAACTTGTAGTTTTAAATTAAAGAAAAACAAAATTCCAACAATACAAGTTAGACATTCACATTTTAAAGAAAATGAATATCTAACAAGTTCTAATGGAGAAATAATATGCTTAACTTTAACAAATATTGATTTAGAATTATTTTTTGAACAATATGATGTTGAAGATTTAAACTTTGAATGTGGTTGGAAATTTAAATGCTTAACTGGTTTATTTACAAGTTATATTGATAAATGGATTAAAATAAAAATAGAATCAACACAAAATGGAAATAAAGGAATGCGACAACTTGCCAAGTTAATGCTTAATAGTTTATATGGTAAGTTCGCAACTTCACAAGATGTACAAAGTAAAATTCCATTTTTAGGAGAAGATGAAATAGTTCATTATAAATATAGTGAAAAAGAACGAAAAGATGGAATATATATTCCTATAGGTTGTTTTATAACTGCTTACGCAAGAGAAAAAACAATACGTACAAGTCAAGCAATAAAAGATTATTCATTAAAAAAGTATGGAGTTGATATGTATTTATATTCTGATACAGATAGTATTCATACTTTACTTCCAATAGATGAAGTAGAACAATTTTGTGATATAGACGATGTTAAACTTGGGGCGTGGAAGCACGAATCAACTTTTTCAAGAGCAAAGTTTATAAGACAAAAATGTTATCTTGAAGAAATAGATAATGATATTAAAATAACTTGCGCAGGAATGCCTAAAAGTTGTTATGACTTTGTAGAATGGGAAAAATTTAAAGAAGGTTTTACTTGTGGTGGTAAACTTACTTTTAAACATTTAAAAGGTGGAGTTAAGTTAGTTGAAACTGAATTTACAATTAAGAAAGATGATAAAGACAGAAAGGAGTTTATAAGGTTCTAATGAGTAATGAAGAAATTGAAGAAGCAACTGATTTAGTAATTAATGCTATTATAAAAAGTGAACTTAATAATTATACTAAACTAGAATTAATGGTAAATTTAAGAACATTCTTTGAAAATTATGAAAATAATATCAGACTATTAAGAAAAGGAATAGAAGATGAAAAGAAGAAAAAAATTTAGAAGTAATGAAGACTTTTTAAAGTTTATTAATAAATATAAAGATTCTATTAAAAATATAGAAGTATTTATAAGTGAATATGTAATTGTAAAATATGATAAAATGTGATATAATAAAGACAAAGGTAGGTGAGAATATGAAGGAAATAATAAATTCAATAACTTCATTCTTATTAACGACTTTTGTCTTTTTACTTGGTGAAATTGATATAGCGTTAGTATCATTATTAATTGTTATGACACTAGACTATATTACAGGAGTGTTATCTGCATTTTATAATAAGGAGTTATCAAGCAAGGTTGGATTTAAAGGATTATTGAAAAAATTTTTATATTTAGTAATAATTGCTTTATCTGTTAGAATTGATAATTTAATGGGAAGTTCAGAATTAATTAGAACATTTGTTATATATTATTTTGTTGCTAATGATGGATTATCTATAGTTGAAAATGCTGGAGAAATTGGAATAAAACTTCCAAAGAAATTAATTGACGCTTTAGAGCAATTAAAAGATAAAGGAGATAAATAGATGAAATATATTAGTGTAGAAGATTTTGTTAAAGAAACTATAGGCAAAGAATATGATATAGATGGTGCTTATGGTGTTCAATGTGTTGACGCAATTAAAAAATTCGTACAAGATGTGTATGGTGAATCTAACTTTACTTGTGGTAATGGTTGGGCTTATGGATTATGGACAAACTATGGTCATAATGGAGTAGAAAAATATTTTAAACAATATTCATTCAAAGACGCTAAAATAGGCGACTGGATTATCTGGAATAAGGGTAGTAAACAATGTCCTAATTCACACGTAGGAATGTTTACAAAAAGAGTTGGAATAAATAAAGTTAAAACTTATGGACAAAATCAAGGACAGAAAGCATTTTGTTATTTTGATATAAATACTAACGGAATACTTGGAGTATTAAGACCAAATATCTATTTAGGTTATACTAAAGGAATGAGTAATGAAGATATTAGAAAAATAGATGATTTTTTAGCAAATAAAGTTAAAGGTAATTATTTTGGTGATTATACAGAAGCGTGTGTAAAAGTATTTCAAAGACAAAATGAACTTAATGAAACAGGTATTATTAATTCTGATACACTTGATAAAATGAAAGAACAGGGATTAAAACTATAATGAAAAAGAAATTTAAATTTGTCTTATATGCACGTAAATTAAGAGAACAAAGATTAGGAAAAATATTGAAAAAATAAAGAAAATATGATATAATAAAGGTAGGTGAGAATATGGAATTTGATTTAGAAAAAATCACAACTTCTATTCAGGAAAAACTTGGTAAAGAAACAAGTGCTATGATAACTGATGACTTGGCAAATATAATAACAATAAAATCAAATTATGACAAAGAAATTGAAGATAATAAAAAACAAATATCTAAACTTAAAAAAGACAAAGATGTTTTAATTGAAGCAAACGGAAATTTATTACAGAAAGTTAAAATGGGTGCAGAGCCTAAAAAAGAAGAAAAAGAAGAAAAGAAAACAGACGCTAAAAATTTTGATTTTAGTGCTATGTTTGATGAAAAAGGAAACTTCAAGAAAGTTTTATAATATATGCTACCTTATAGGTAGCAAGTAGAAGGTATTTTCACTATCTATTTCTGCCTTCTACTTGGTACTTATAAAGTACTATAATTTGGCGTACTAATTTTGCTACACGCTATGCTACTATAAAAGTAGCATTGAGTAGATATAAAAGTATTTGTAATAGTTTGGCAATTAACCTGTTATAAATATGAAAAAATTGTCTTTATATATCTATTCAATGGTATTTTTATACCAAATAAAATTTTATGAAAGGAAAGTGATTTTATGAATCCATCACAAGGATTAATTACTTCTTTAAACGCTCTTCGTGAAATGAGTGTTCAAAGTGGTAGTGTATATCATCAATATGTACCTATTGTTGATTCAAACACAGATATTGGTTCATTTGGTACACCAATATTAAGCAACACACCTGTTATGAATGAATTTATGAGTATGTTAGTAAATAGAATTGTATACACACAATTTATGAACAAATACTTCAGAAATCCATTACAAGTGCTTGAAGGTGATAGAATACCATTAGGCTATGCAGGTCAAGAGATATACATAAACCCTGCTAAAGGACGTCAATACAATGTTAATGACTTTGCAGGATTATTACAAAAATATGAAGCAGATGTTAAGGTACAATACACTGCAGTAAATATGGACTTACAATACCCAGTAAGTGTATCAAGACATAAACTTAAACAAGCGTTTGTATCTTGGGACGCATTAGATAACTTCGTATCTGAATTATCTAACTCACTTTATAATGGAGCATATATTGATGAATATCAATTCTCTAAAGGACTTGTTTCTAGTGCTTTTAAATCTAATCAAGCACAATATTTAAAATTAACTGCTCCTACAACTGATGCAACTGGTAAGGCTTTCGTTAAAGCATTAAGAACTGCATTCTTAAATATGAAAACTCCAAGTTCTTCATATAATGCTTGGGCTAAAGTTGGTGGCTATGGTAGAGAAATTATTACTTGGTCAAATCCAGAAGATATCGTTTTCTTAATTAGAAATGATGTTTTAGCAAATATTGATGTTGATGTTTTATCTGTAGCATTTAATATGGACAAAACTACATTACTTGGAAATATCATTCCAGTAGATAACTTTGATATTTACGCAGATAATGGAACTAAAGCATTTGATGGCTCTGATATTCTAGGATTTATAGGTGATAAATCTTGGTTTAGAATTAAACGTCAAGATATGTATTTAGATGAATTCTACAACGCCAATAATCGTGTTTGGAATTACTATCTTAATATGACAAAAATGTATAATTACTCCTTATTTGCAAATGGGTTAATTATATGTACAGATGACCCTGATGTTGATGTATCAAGTATGGAATTTGTTGAAACTGGTACTACAGTAGCACCACAAGAAATAACTGTAGATGATACAAAGACACTTCATATTAAGACTACACCATTCTCTGCTAATGAAACTATTACTTACACTTCAAGTGATGCAACAGTTGTAAGTGTTGTAGCAGGAACAGACCCTAAAACTTGTGTAATAACTGGTGAAAAGGCTGGAACTGGTGAATACATAACTGCTTCTACTACAAGTGGAGCAAGTGCTGTTATTTATGTTGATGTAAACGCTAAATCCTAATTGGGAAGGGAGTAATTCCCTTTCCTTTTATTTTTAATGAAAAGGAAGTGATAATATGGTTATAGTACCACAAACTAATATAATTCTTTTAAAAACTCCTATGGAACTTTCTGATAATAATCAACTTACTTGGAGTACTTTAGAAGAACAATTTAATTATTTTTATAATTTACCAAAACTTTCTTTAGACGACGCTACTTATCAACGTAAAGAAGGTGTTATACGTTTTCCTACAAACGCTACAACTACTTATGAAGATTTATTACAATATAATTATTGTATGTATCAAAATGAAGCATACGATAATAAATGGTTCTATGCTTATATAATTGAAATAAATTATGTGAATGATGGAATGAGTACAATAAAAATAGAAACAGATACTTGGAATACTTGGTGGAATGATTTAACTTTTTATCAAAGTTTTGTAGAAAGAGAACACGTAAACGATGATACAATAGGTAAACATACTATTCCAGAAGGTTTAGAAACTGGTGAATATATATGTAATAGTGTAGATAGAGATACAACTTTATCTGGTTATAATGCAAATATGAGATTTATAGTTGGAGCAACAACATACCCTAATATGGACGATGCTAAAGATAGTCAATGTGGAAGTGATATTTACAATGGAATTTATAGTGGAGTAAAATACTTTAGATATGACGCAACAAGCACAATAGATATAATTCTTGAATTATACGCAAAAGCAGGAAAAATTGATAGTATAACAGGGCTTTATATGATACCTGAATGGTTAGCACCTTTAAAAAGTGGTACACTTTATCGTGAAGTAGAAACTTCAACAACACCACAACAATATCAATTTAATACTGCTAAAATAAATACATTAGATACTTATAGTCCACATAATAATAAATTAAAAACTTTTCCGTTTATGTATTTAACATTATCTAATAATACTGGTCAAACTAATATATTACATTTTGAAAAGTTTAGTGATTCAAATTGTACATTTTTAGTTCAAGGTTGTTTATGTCCATCTGGTAGTGTTAGATTATTTCCAATAAATTATAATGGTGAACCTGCTAACTATGATGAAGGAATTATGTTAGGAAAATACCCTATATGTAATTATACATCTGATATGTACACAAACTGGTTAACACAAAATAGTGTAAATGTTTTAGGAACTACTTTAACAACTGATGATTTAAATTTAGGTAGTAGTATTTCATCTTCTGCTATTGGACTATTAACAAGTTTAGGAAGTGGAAATCCTGCAGGAGTAGGTTTATCTATTGGAAGTGGATTAACTGGAATAGCAGATTCTATGATTGCTAAAAAACAACATAATATGATATCACCTAGTGTTCAAGGAAATATTAATAGTAGTGATATTAATAATAGTGCAGGAACTAATACATTCTATTTTTATAAAATGAGTATTAAAAAAGAATATGCTCAAATTATAGATAGATATTTTGATATGTATGGTTATAAAGTAAATGCTTTAAAAGTTCCTAATATACGTGGACGCTTAAATTGGAATTATGTTAAAACTATAGGTTGCAATATAACTGGTAATATTCCACAACTTGATTTAGAAAAAATAAAATCATTATTTGATAATGGTATAACTTTATGGCATCATACAAATACATTCCTAGATTATTCTCAAAGTAATACAATAATAAGTTAAGGTAGGTGAAATTATGAGAAAGAAAAAAGTAGATAATAAAAACTACAAATTTATAGATAGTGCTATTTTAAATAATGCAACTTATTTGGATTATTTAGATAGATTTAAAAAAGTTGCTTTATCAATTTTTGAATGGGTTAACCTTCCAAAGTCAATGAATGCTAGATGGCTTGAAATGTGTCTATTCTATAAAGGTCAAGCATCTTTACTAAAAGATAAAAATTTCGGTTTTATCAATACTAATTGTACTTCTGATGGTTATATAAATATATATGGTCTTCCAACAGAACTTAATTGTTATTCTTTTGAATATCAAGAAGATAGACGACTATATACAGGACTTAATCCAACAGAAGATAATGAAGAACAACAATATGAAGAAGCAATTTTAGTTCAAAATAACTTCGAATCAGTTCCTACTTGTGGAACTTTAGAATTATTCGCATATCGCTTATATGAAGTTGAAAGAACTTGCGATGTCAATATTAAAAGTCAAAAGTTCCCTGTTATGATTATAGTAGATGAAAATCAAAGATTAATGATGGAAAACTTATATAATCAATATGATGGAAATCAGCCTTTCATTTTTGGTGATAAACAACAACTTGATTCTAATATGTTAAAATCAATTAATACTGAAGCACCTTATGTAGTTGATAAATTAACTGAATATAAAGAAAAAATATGGAATGAAGCATTAAGTTTTCTAGGTATTAATAATATTAATCTTGATAAAAAAGAAAGATTAATAACAGGTGAAGCAAACGCTAATAATGAATTTATTAATCTTAATTTACAAAGTTATTTAGCACCTAGACTTGAAGCGTGTCGTCAATTTAATGAATTATTTGGACTAACTGGAACAGATAAAGAAATTAGTGTTCGTGTTAGAAGCGATTTAAATAATATTATTAAACAAGAAATGAGTATAGTTTCTGATTTTAATAACGATGGAAAAGTTGATGAAACAGATTCTAAAATAAAGGAAGTGGTTGAAAATGAGTAAATATACAATGGAATTAAGACAACTATTTGATAGTACTTATTTCACACCACAACTTTATACACGTTCTGATATAGAAGGTTGGTTCAAAGATTATGAACTTACTGATTATTTAACACAAGAAGAAATAGATGTTATCAATACACGTGGTGTTTGGAGTAAAGATAAATTAGCAAAGAAAATAGTAGACCACTATTATATGAGAGAAATTGGTTTTGAAACTCCTGCACTTTTCAAACATTATGCTAAAGTTAATATGCAAGAGATTATGGAAAGATATTTACCTTTAATATATTCTGCAAGTATCGAGTATGACCCTTTAGTTAATGTTGATTTTAAAGAAACATTTACTCGTAATATTGAAAACACTTCTACTGGTGAATCTAATTCTACTTCTAATTCTTCAAGTTTGAATGTTAATAGTGATACGCCACAAGGTGAGATTAACAAAAATAAAATATTACAGGGTGAATATGCAACTTCTACTGGTGCAAGTGAAGGCGAAGTTAGTGATAATACTAATACATCTTCAAATGGAAATACAGAAGAAAATTATACTAAATCAGTAAAAGGAAATTCAGGTGTTTCTGCAACTGCACAAAAGATGATATTACAATATCGTGAAAATATTATTACTATAGATAGAGATATTATAAAAGACTTAAATATCTTATTTATGGGATTATATTAGGAGGTGTTTGAATGAAAAGAACAATAGGAATGATACCTACATCTTATCAAGTTTCAATGAGTTATGAAGAACAAGTTGAAGAAATAAAAAATAAGGTAAAACAAATACTAGATGATAATAATATAATTATAGAAAATTATAACGAAATAGTAGAACAATACGATATAATTAATCAAAAATATGATGACATCATAGTTGATTATGAAGAATTATTAAGTAATTATCAAAACTTATTAGATAAAATAAATGCTAATACAACTGCTATTGGTACACTTGCTAATTTGAATACTACTGAAAAAACTAATCTAGTTGGTGCTATTAATGAAGTTGATACTAATACAGATAATAATACAACTTCTATTGGTACACTTGCTAATTTGAATACTACTGAAAAAACTAATCTAGTTGGTGCTATTAATGAAGTTGATACTAATACAGATAATAATACAACTGCTATTGGTACACTTGCTAATTTGAATACTACTGAAAAAACTAATCTAGTTGGTGCTATTAATGAAGTTGATACTAATACAGATAATAATACAACTGCTATTGGTACAC
>JAFWWV010000133.1 GCA_017523305.1 Clostridia bacterium | reverse complement strand
TCCCCAAGTTGTTTTTTAAAAAAAAGACAGTACACCTATATATCAAATGTACTGCTTAATAGACAATTTATATTGTAACACCCTTTATTTTAAAAGTCAACCGATATCGGCGCATAATTTCAGCAGATATCTGCTACAATTTTATTGATTGTAGGAGGTGTTTATATATGTTATTTAAACAAGCATTGAGTCAACGCATTTTTGAATTATGCAATAAATATAATTACACCCCTAACAGACTTGCTGAATTATCTGCAATCGCCCCATCAACATTAAGAGCATTATTGGCGAATAAAGTAGATAATCCTAGTTCATACATTGTATATAAAATATGTAGAACATTCAAGATTACTCTGTCAGAGTTTTATGATTCAAAATTGTTTGACGCAGATAAACTAGAAGATTAAAGACTATTCTCACGAATAGTCTTTATCTTTTTTTATTCATTATCGTTTTGATACATAACAATTTGGTCTTTTAAATTGTTAATTTCTTCTTGATATTCCCACTCTTTTTCAGCATACTCATCAATTTTCTGTTCTAATTCATTTATTCTGCTTTCATAAGAGTTAATCATATTTTGTCTTTGCAATTCTTCATTAGTATAATCTTCAAAATTTCTCTTTAATATTTCAATATTTTCCTTTGTCGTATATACTTTCACATCTTTAAGTTGATTATTTATTGAAACTATCTTTTTATCATTAAATTTATTTATTACTTCTTTTACTAATTTAATTGGGTTATCACAACTTCCCCACATATGAAATACATTGTCAGATAATTCAGAATGATTTATTTCGCAATATTTATTTATAGTATATTCTATTTTAATATTGTTGTTATTAGATTCAATATATTCTACTTCTGGATAATGATAACCAAATATCAAATCATTTTTCATATCTATTTCCATATATTCTGTTTTTAAAATTTCTTTATCATTTTCTATATATTCAAAATTCAATGTTCCCACTAGAATTAAACCACAACCAATACCAAACATAATAAGAGATATAACAAATGACCATATCATTTTCTTTTTATCATTTTTTCTATTAAATACAAAATTTAATAAAAGTAATATCAATACTATATTTATAATTGCAGCAGATATTATCGCTACTAATAAGCCTATAAAAAATATACCTGTTTTAATTGTTAAAAATGAAATTATAAATGCAATAAACAAACATATTAAAGTCACAAACAATATTATTGAAAAGCATAGCGTAAAGAACTTAATAATTCCAACTATACCTTTAAATAATCCATTTATGAACTTATATTCACTATGTTTTGGATCTCTTATAATAATTTTATCTTCGTTCTTTTTAAATAGTATCTTATTCTTTTTATCTATTTTTTCATCTTTATCTGAACTATTTAAAATCTTGTCATCTTCATTTTTTTCTTCTTGTTCTACTACTTCTTTTTTTATTTTTTCATAATAATCTAAATATCTCGTTTTATAGATATGTACCATTATTATAACCGAACTCATAATAGCGAATATTCCATATACTAAATGAAGTATTGAATGTAAAATATAATATAACTTATCTGGTATAACTCCAAATATTCCAGATAGTAAATCTTGTCCCAATGTTCCAATAATTAAACAAACTACTAATAATACTGTCCCTATAACAATTTGTTCAAATAAACATTTACATTTACTTTTAAAACTCATATTACTAAACATATTTATAGTGTTTGTAATAAAATTTAAAAAATCATCTACATATTTATTTAAGTTCTTTTTGCTTTCTTCTTCCCCCTTTACTTCTCTAATATCTTTATGTAATAAATCATCTATATTCAAATTGAATTTTTCACATAAAGTAATAATTTTATCCATCTCTGGATATGCAACTGCTGATTCCCACTTTGATATTGCTTGTCTTGAAACTCCAAGTTCATCAGCAAGTTGTTCTTGTGAAAGATTATTATCTTTTCTAATTTTTTTTAAATTTTCAGAAAACTTATTATTCATTTTCTTCTACCTCCTTTTCGCTTATATTTTATAATTTTCTACCGGTAGCAGACCACCACTTTTAGGTTGTTTTTTGTTGAAAGTTGGTTGCAAAATAAATTTTATACATATTATACCATAAAAAAAGCAAATCATTTATGATCTGCTTTTGAATTATAATAATTATTTATTAAAATATAATTTTGTTTGTTGTTCAATATCTAACTTTAATCTTTCTATTGTTCCATCAGTATGAACATCATCCATATCATTTATTACACTATCTGGAAATATATTTTTCATATCAACAGAATAATAACTTCCATCTCTCGGTATTCTTGAATCAGTCACAGTAAATTTACCATCAATACTTTTTACAACAAACTTATATGGAATAGATGAGCCACTATCTTGTTTTATTTCATCATTTTCTAAATAATGTTTTTCTTCTAATACCCAAGCATATATATTATAATGTTTATCTCTTTCTTTTTCCTCAATTAAATATACTCTCATACTAGCAAATGTTTTTTCATTTTCGTGGTGTGTTGGCTCACTATCACCCTTTTCAATTAGATAATCCATTATTGCAAGTTCTATTTCTTCTTCTTTTAAATCAATAGGCGGCACATACGAATAACCCCAAGTGCTAAATACAACAGGTTTATTATTTCTCATTCTGTTTATATCAATGCCATACATTACCATAAGCATTACTATAAACATTAAAATTATTGATATAGTAATAATAAAAATCTTTTTAGTTTTCCTAATCTTTTTATCTGTGTAATCTATTGTATTGATAATATTTTCTTCCAATTTTTCTTGATAATCTTTTTTATCTAATCTTGCACCACTTAATAATTCATTTATTGAAACATCTAATATTTCACATAATGGTGGTAGTAATGATAAGTCTGGCATTCCTCTGCCATTTTCCCATTTTGAAATTGCTCTATCTGTAATACCTAATTTGTTTGCCAAATCAATTTGAGTCATCTTTTTTTCTTTACGAAGTTCTGTTATAAATCTTCCTATTTTTTCTTGATTCATGCATATCTCCCCTTTCGTAAATAAATTATAATATAAAAATTATAAAAATACACCAAACGAACCGTAGAGTTTAATAAAGTTTTTCAAATAATACATATTCATTGTTATATAACAAAACTATACTTTTATCAGTTTTATCATATACTTCTGCATTTTTAATTTCTTCTCTATTTGTTTCATTATCAAATTTAGGAACATAATTGCTATCAATAACTTTATCTATAACTCCTATTTTTTCTGTTCCTCCTGCATAATCTATTATTGCATTTGATTTCCCATATAACACTCCATCAAATTGAACTAGAATTTCCGTTGAAGCGTGTTGAACTTTTTTTAAGGTAGAAACTAATTGATATCCACCAGATTTATCATTTACTTTAACCCATATTCCTTTTTCATTTTTTTCTAATACTTTTGTATATCCTTTTCCACCTGTATAGAAAAATATTTCATCTACATTGTTATCAAGTTGTATTTCAAAAGTATCTTTTGCACCTAATTTAGAATTGATGCCAAATGTTGAATAAAAAGTATAATAGAAGTTCATACTTCCACTTGTTTGTTTCATTTTTCTTATATATCCTGCACTACTAGAAACTCCAACTTTAATAGTCATTTGATTACATTTTTCATCAACACTAAATTCTTTTAAGAATACATCAGTTCTAGCGCCACCTGTTAATAAAAATAATCCTATAACTATTGCTAAAACTAAAACAATGCTACTTATAATAATAATTTTCTTCTTTTTCATATTATTTAATCTCCTCATAACTTACTTTTAAATCACTTGTAATATTTATCTCATATATTATTGTTTTCACTAATTCACTTGTTTTGCTGTCATACACCTCAAATGTTAATGTTGTTTTTCCTTCTTTTTTAGGAATTAAAAATACTTCTTGTGAAAGTTCTGATAAACCTTGTTCAGATGTACCCCAACCAATTTCTAAAATACTTTCATCACCTATTTTATCATTGCTAATATATACACTTCCTTGTATATGTAATTCTATTTTATCGTATTTTTCTTTTTCTACAAATTCCAATCCTGCTCTTTTAAATCTATCAATAGAAATAATATAATCAGTTGGATTATTATTTAATAAATCTTTTACTAAATACTTTTCACCATCATTTATTCTCGCATATACATAATCACTTTTTATACAACTAAAATAATACTCATATAATTCATTTTCATAAAACTTTTCTAATGCAGTATCACAAGTTTCAGATTCATCAATTATTTCAAGTTTATAATTTCTTTTTGACATCCAATCATCTAAATTATTATCATAATATCTTGTTCCTATTTTATATAATCCAAAACATAGAACTATTACAACTATAATAGGCGCTAAAACACATAAAACTTTTTTCTTATTTATCTTATTCTTCTCTAATAAAAAGATATTGCTAATAAGATTTTTTATATCTTTTATGTTTAATATTTTATACATTAAAAATGCACCTAATGTATTTAAAATTACATCATCAATATCACAACTTCCAGAGAACGTTATAAATTGAATCAACTCTATTCCTACTGTAATACACAATATTGTAATTAAAAATCTTTTTGTATTATTTACTTTCTTAAATAATAAAGGTATAAATAATGCAAAAGGCATTAAGCATACAATATTACCTAATAAATTTACAAATATAGTAGAAGTATCTAATAATGAAGTAAATATATCTTTTGTATATCCAATTATTGTTTTAAAAGGTATTAAATTAACAGAACTTTCTATATAATATCCAAAGTATTTACTAAATCCTTCTTGTGTCCAATTAAATATATTAAATCCATTTCTTCCCCACATTGGATCAAATAATGTTAAAGTAATTA
>JAFWWV010000132.1 GCA_017523305.1 Clostridia bacterium | reverse complement strand
TCTTGCTTGTTCTTCTGCTTCTTTCTTAGCATCTGCAATAGCAATTACTTCTTTAGCACGAGCAATTTCGGCTTTAATTTCTTCAATTTTAGCCCTATTTGCTTCTACTTTTGCAAGGTAATCAGCATTTTCTGCTTCAAGTCTTGCAATTTCGCTTTCTGCTTTTTCGACATCAGCACGGTCAATATTCTTACGATTAATTTCGTCATAAGTAATTTTGCCTTCGACATCTTCAACGATTTCTATCCTTTTTTCATCGGCCATATTATCTATTCTCCTTTTATTAATATTTTATGTTAAAAATGATTTCTCATTTATAACCAAGTTAAACTTCTTCCACTTCAATAGTGGTTTTTGAATCAGCATTGTTTTTTGCTGCTTCCTTTATTTTATTTTTAAAAATAGTAGAGATTTTGCTGATATTTATTCCACATAATAAATTTACAAGTAATAAGAAAGTAAAAACTCCACTTGCTAATATTAAAAATACATATGGGAAAAAGTAATTTGCTACTCCTATCACTCCACATAATGCTAACCCAATTACGAAACCAATAATAGTTCCAGCATAACCAAGTTTAGTTCTCTTAATATAATGCTTTACTTTCTTAGTCTCACCATCAGTAACTTCTTCTTTTTCTATTGTTTTAAATGCTATACCTTGAAATAATTCAACCATTACTGTCAAAGGAGCAATATAAAAGAACCCAAATGCAGCCATAAAAAGTATCCATAAAAATCTTCTTATTAAAACTATTGAGACTTGCTGTCCTTTTGAAGAAGTTTTATCACCACCCAATGGAGTAATATCTTTTTCATTTAATTCAAAATAGTTACTTTTTTGTTGCTTTTTATTATCAACTGATAATGTTTGCATACCAGTTTGAGCAGTATCTTTAGCAAGGTCTTTAATTTGACCCTTCATTTCTTGGCTATTTTCAATCAACTCATTAATTTCAGCAGAAATCTTTGTCCCCAAAAACTCTTTTGGTTTTGAGGCAATGTTCATCACCGCATTTGCTTGTTCTTGGGTCATTTTAGGCTCAGAATAGTCCTTATTTTCAACAGTTGCAACATTTTCGGGTTCTTTATCAGAAATCACAATTTCTGTTGACACAGGCTCATTTTCGGCCTTACACTCTTCAATTTTGTTTTTTATATTGTTTAATTCTTCATTAAAGTTCATAATTCACCTTACCCTATACCTAATATGCTTTTAAGCGAAGCCCATATATATATAGCGATTTCTTTTATCATATCTATAAAACCAACACCACTTTGTAACAAAGGAAGCACTGCACTAAATATTGCATATGTCGATAAGAAAATTAAACATAATACAATAATTACTTTTATAAATATAAAAAGTCCTTTTAAAAATTTTTTCATTTCCATTTTCCCCTTTTTTTTAATATTAGCCACTTTAAGGAATTACCTCGCTGTGACACGAAAAGAGAGAAGTAAATCTCTCTTTATTTTTATTCTGGTAATAAATTGCCAGAGTCATATATCTTTAATGCAGTTATTTGAGAGCCATTATTAGATATTCCTAACGGATATGTTATTTGCTTTGTCAAATAATAACTATCATTAAAGGTTTGAGAATCTGATACCGAAAGTGGGTATTGCATTTTCTCGTTGTAAGTTATTCTCATATTTACATCAAGTGCATAGTTCGGCACAACTTCAATAGAAATTGTGTTTTGCATATTACTATGAGAATAAAGTTCCCACAAACATCTTTCATACGCTAATTGGTCAGAATGTATATTGTCATATTCTCCACCACTTAATACAAGAGGTAATGTTTTAGGGTTCCTACCCAGATAAATAAATTGATTGTTTTCAGCGTCATATTTTATTAAATGAATTGTATAATCATTTGATAATTTATTTTCTGCAATAGGTTTTCTCACATTGCCTTGAATTGTTTTTGTAAAAAAGTTTTCAACTAAAGGCAATTTATCTGCTAAAACATTTCCATTTATAGAATCAACAACGGTTATGGTTGTATAAGATAATAACTCTTTATATATATTATTATAATTAGCCATAAAAGTTATTAAAGTTCCATTATTAAGAGAAGTTAATTCAGTGTCATTATTTAGAGTTAATTTATAATTTTCTCCGATATTAGAATAATCATCAGTAAAAGCCATACCAGCATAATAGTTTTCTTCATTAAGTCCACGATTTATATAGAATGGACTTTCTTTTTTATCTTCAACTAAACAAGCAGAAGGTTGTTGTCTTGAATAT
>JAFWWV010000131.1 GCA_017523305.1 Clostridia bacterium | reverse complement strand
CTTGTTTTAAAAATTTAAAAAAACTTACTTTAAATTAAAAAATCAAGAATTTGTTTTAAATAATAAAAACTTACTTTGAAATATTAAAAACTTAAAAAATTTTTGTATTGAAACTAAAAAAAATTTTACATTGAAACTTTGTTTTAAAACTTTAAAAAAATAAAAATAAACTTGCTTTAAAAACTTAAAAAAATACTCACTTAAAAAAAAAGAAATGTACAAAAAAATAAAAACTTTACAAATACATATTTTTTTTAAAAGGGGGTAAATAAAAATTTTAAAGCGTATTTTAAAAATTAAAAATCTTTTAACTTTGTTTCTTGCTATTTTTGTTTTGTTTATAAATTGTTTTTGTTGTGCTGTTTAAAAGTTAAAGCGTCAAAATACACTACTTACACTTACGCCAAAATTAAAGAAGACCAAGTTGTTTATTTATACAAGTCCACTACTTCCACCCAAGTAGAAAACGCCTTGTTTAGTTTACCACCCACCTATTTTGTTTTGTTACTTTCTAATTTTTCAGACTCTTTTTATAAAGTAGAATATAACAACATAATTGGATATGTTTTAAAACAACAAGTTACACCCGTTAACGAAAAACCTACTTCGCCATACCTAAAAAACATAACTTTTAGGGTTTATAGTAGCGACGGAACAAAAGTTTTTGCAAGTCCGTTTAATACTTCTTCCCTAGACGCAAAAGTTATAGAAACAATAGATGTTTTATCGCCCCTAACCTACTATGGCGAAATTTTAGGCGACGAGTTTATATCAAATCGTGGGTTTAGTTGGGTTTATTGCAAAACACCAAATAACAACCTAGGTTATGTGTATAAAGGATTGTGCGACAACTTTACACCCATTTCACCCAATGTTGAAAAAGTAACAATTAAAACAGAAGTTTTTTTAAATGACGACGACGGGTACTTGTACAACCTAGTTGATGTAACGCCTGGACTTAAAGTGTTGCTGGTAGTACTAATAGCACTACCTAGCCTTGCCCTAATTTATTTACTTTTTAAACCTTTTAAAATTCAAAAGCTTTTAAACCAAAACAATAAAAACATTAATAAGAACCAAAACGAGCATAACAACTATAACGCTAAACACATTAAAAACACTAAAATGCTAAAAAATAAAACAACTTGCCAGTTGAACACCGAAAAACAAAAAACACCCCCAACAGAAACATTTAAAAAGAAAATAAAAGACCTAAAAAACAAAATTTTTAAAAAGAATAAAAATACTTCAAACATAAACAGTAAAAACCACACAAATCATAGTAAGAGTGCAAACAAAAATTTATATTCAAAAAAATTTAACCGAGAACAAAATAAAACATTAAATACAATTCAAAAAATAATAGATGACGAACCACTCTAGTTTTTTAAACTCAAACCTTTTTTGTTTTAACTTTTTTTGTCTTCCAGTTTTTTTTGTTTTCAAAAAATTTAAAACTTATAAATACAAAATCAAATAAAAACAAAAGTAATTAAATCTATAACAAAACTATTTTTATTTTTTTATTAAAAGTAGTTTTTAAAAAACAAACAAGCAAATAGTTTTTTTATCTACCCTACTTGCTTGTTTTTTTTTATGACTTTTTTTTAATAAGTTTTTTATATATTCGTTTTTATAATTTTTTAAATTTTTAAATTTTTAATTTTTTAAATTTTTATTGTGCCTTTTTTTATTGCTCTTTTTAATTTTGTTCTTTTATTTTTTTTATGTGATTTCTTATTTTTTTTTAGTTTTCAACCTTGTGTATTTTTAGTTTTGTTTACTATTAAAAAAAACTAAAATATATTAAAAACAAACCTTTTGGCACAATTTTTAAAAAATTTTCTACTTTTTTTATGCTTTAGTATTAAAAAGCTCTTTT
>JAFWWV010000130.1 GCA_017523305.1 Clostridia bacterium | reverse complement strand
GTTATATACCCATTGCATCGCTTCTAAAATTTTAAAAGCACCTGTTTCGCCGTTTTCTTCTAATGCTTTTATAGAAACTATTTTTGTTTTATATGCTATTCCCCTATTTTTATTTCCACTTATTGTCCCACACCCGCAAGCAATACTTGCAACAAATGTTCCGTGACCATTATCGTCATACATATTTGTTTTATTGTTAATTAAATCTACAAATTTAACTACCCTATTAAACGGAACTAAAAAGTCTAAATGGGGCGAAATTCCAGTATCAATTATCGCTATTGTTACATTTTCGCCATAAATATTTTTATTGTAGAAATTTTCAATTCCTAAAATGTTTTTTGAAACATCTATCTGGGCAGAAACTTTTGTTTGTTTTGTTATAAAACTAACTACGCTTTGCTTAGCAAACTTAACTATTTGAGTATTTGAAAGTTTAACACCAAAAGCATTTATAAAAGGATATTCTAAAAAATCTATACTTTGTTTTTTCAACTGGTTTTTAAGTCTAAAAAAATCATAAGCGTAAATTATACAATCTGTTTTTTTATTTGTAACGCAAGATAAAGATTCTACTTCTCTTTTTAAATCGTTGCAAATTTTATTTGAATATCTAAACATCAATTTTATCCATTAACTCTTTTAACATTTCCTTTTGCTGAGCATTTAAATAAGGTGTTAAAAGCGACGCAGTTTGATTAATTTTTTCTTTTGAAAGTGAACCATCTAATAACTTTTGTTTTGAAGTATTAATAAACTCGCTTATTAAATCTTGCTGAGAATATGTAGAATATTTATCGTACATTTTTTTTGCTTGGTCTTTAATGTTTTCTTGCGAAGTGGAATTTTGATTGAAATTTATATTATTATCTTTTTCGGTTTCAAAATTATTTTTGTTTTTAAAATCATTAACTTTATTATTTTTATTTTCAAAAACTTGGTCACCAAAATCAAATAAATTTTTACCCATTTTTTAAACCTTTTAATTATAAAAAATAAACAACAATATTATATGTAACATATAATAATATTGTTAAAATAATAAAAGGATATTTAAAAATGGACTTAACTGCACTTATGCCAATAATTAATAATTTATTTAATAATAATAAAAATTTGCAAAATAATTTTGAAAATAATAATTCTAATTTAAATAATATTAATAATGAAAATAATTTAAATATCCAAAATAATAATATTAAAAATAATTTAGAAAATAATAATTTTATTATTTCAAGTTGCTCGCTTGGTTACCCAGAAAGTTTTATTGACGAAAAACTAAATAATAAAAATAAATTTAATACCGAATTTAATTTAAATAATAAATTAAATAATGATAATAATTTAAACAATAATTTTAATAATCAAAATTTAAATTTTAATGACAATAAAAATTTTAATAATTTAAATCAATTAAATAATTTTAATCAAAACAATTTATTAAATAATATTTTAAATAATTTTAATAATATAAATAATTCAAATAATAATATTATGCAATTGTTATTTTCGCTATTAAATAATAATTCAAATAATTTAAATAGTATTTTTACCCTAAATAATAATAAAAATAATGCCAATAATAATAAAAACAATGAAAATAATATAAACGGTACTATGCAGGAAAACAGCGAAGATTACGAAAAAATTAAAAAAATAAAAGATTATAAATTAATAAATAATGTTGATTTTTAAAAAAAAATTTAATTTATTTTTAAACCGACTGATTATTCCCTATTTTTATTATAATTAAAACTAATTAAATTAAATAATATAAAAAAATAAAACCCGAACACCTAGTCGGGTTTTAATATTATTTTATTAAAAATAAAAATTATTTAATTAAAAAATTATTTAAAAAATAAAAACTTATTGCTCGTCATTAAATGATTTAATAATATCATTAATAATAATTAAATTTTTAAAAACAACAGCGTGTTCAAAAAGTTTTAAACTAAGACCTGTTAATTTTTTAACTTTATCAAGTCTATAATTTAAGGTGTTTCTGTGCATAAAAGTTTTTGAACTTGTAATTGAAGTATTTAAGCTATTTTCAAAAAAAGCAAAGATAGTTGACATAAGTTCTTCATCATTTAAAATCATTTGAATATTTGCGTGGTCAATTACCTTTTTATATGATTCGTAATTTGATTCAGAAAAACAATTAATTAAGTTTTCTGGTGAAAACATTTTTAAAATTTTTTCTTCAATAGTTTCGTTATCGTCAAAAGTTAAGTTACATACAATAAGTTTTTTTCTTCCCATGTTAAATAATATTTCCTTTTTTTATTTTTTTATATTTCTTTAGTAATAGCACCATACTCTAAATAAACTTTACGAGTAGCTACACTTTTAGCAATTTTTTCATCACTTGTTGCAATTAGTACCAATGTGTTTTTATTAATAAAATATTTTTTAAATAGTCTTATTAATTCTTTTGTTTCGGTTGCATCAAGTTCTTCAAAAATATTATCAATTAAAACAATGTCTAACTTTCTAAAACTAAGTCTTGCTATTGAAACTAAATATTTTTGAAATAATGATAATTTGTAAATTTTTTGATCAACAATACTTTCTAATTTAAAATCAATTATTGCTTTATTGATATTTTCTTCCAAAACATTTTTATCTGTTTTGCGAATATCTAAAACATATTTTAAATTATCATATACACTTTTTTTATCAAAGAAATTTGCTTTGTATGGTATATACCCCATTGAGATATCTGTTTGATAATCAATTTTTTCAACAGGAATATCTTTTATGTAAATTTCGCCTTTATCTGGTTTTTCAAGACCAGCAAGTAATCTTAATAAACAAGTCTTGCCACTATCTTTTGGACCAACTAGGGCTACAACTTCGCCTTTATCGGCTTTTAAATTTACACTTGATAAAGCATAAAACTCTTTAGTATATTTTACAAAAACGTTTACAAATGAAATCATATTTGTATTGTATATTATTTTGACAAAAAAAACAAACAAAATTATTCCCTTTTCACAAAACAAATATTGAAGTTATAAAAGTAAATTTTTTTTATAAAAATAAATGACTTGAATTTTATTTAATGGTATAATAATTCTGTTTTTTTATAAAACAACCTTACTTTGTTATTTTTAAGGAGAAACTATAAATGGATTTATTTGATAAATGTAAAAACTTTACAACAGCACAAGCTGCTATTGAAAAAGGTATTTACCCTTATTTTCACGCATTAGACACAAAACAAGGGCCAGAAGTTGTTATGGACGGCGTTAACGTAATTATGCTTGGTTCAAACAATTATTTAGGTCTAACTGGTAATGATGAAGTTATTGAAGCAGGTCGTGAAGCTTTAAAAAAATATGGTTCAGGTTTATCTGGTTCACGTTTTTTAAATGGAACATTAACACTTCATATTAAATTAGAAAAAGAACTTTCTGAGTTTTTAAATAAAGAAGCTTGCGTGACATTTGGCACAGGATTTCAAACAAACCTAGGTATTATTAGCGCTATTGCTGGTAGAAACGACTATATTATTGGCGATAAAGAAAACCATGCAAGTATTTATGATGGTTGCAGATTAAGTTATGCTAAATTATTACGCTATAATCACAGCGATATGGAAGACCTTGAAAGACAATTAAAATCTATTCCACTTGATGCTGGCAAACTTATTGTTACAGACGGCGTTTTTAGTATGGGTGGAGATATTTGTAAACTTCCTGAAATTGTTGCACTTGCCGAAAAATACAACGCAAGAGTTATGGTTGACGACGCTCATGCTTTTGGTGTTATTGGTGAAGGTGGTAGAGGTACTGCTTCTCACTTTGGTTTAGAAGATAAAGTTGATATTATTATGGGAACTTTCTCAAAATCTCTTGCTTCAATTGGTGGATACATGGTTGCTAAAAAAGAAGTTGTTGATTATGTAAGACATACTTCTCGCCCATTTATTTTCTGTGCTTCACTTACCCCAGCTAACGTTGAATGTGCAAGAACTTCACTTAAAATTTTAAAATCTAACCCGGACTTACCTAAAAAATTAATGAATATTGCAGATTATGCAAGAAAACAATTTATTAAAAAAGGTGTAGATATTAGAGATAGCGAAGCTCCTATTATTCCACTTAATACATATGATGACGAAACAACTTTTATTGCTTGCAAAAAGTTATTTGAAAAGGGTGTTTACGTTAACCCAGTTATTTCCCCTGCTGCTCCTGCTGGTGGTGCTATTATTAGAACAAGTTATATGGCAACACTTACTGAAGAACAAATTGACAGAGCAACAGATATTATAGCTGAAGTTATGAAAGAACTTAACTTACTTAAAAAATAATTAAAAAAGGAAGAGAAAATTTTTATTTCTCTTCTCTTTTTTTTATAGTCTTATTTTTTTATTAAAACATTTAAATTTTTTTTTTTAATTATTATATAAAAGTTTTTAAATTAAAACTTTAAATTTTAAACTACTAAATAAAAAAAATAATAAAAGCCATCGCAATTGATGGCTTTTTAGTTTAAAAAATATTAAGTTTTAGTTTATTTATATTAATAAATAGCTTCAATAAGACCAAAGTTGTTATCAAGTCTTTTATATAAAATGTTTACTCTTCCTGTTTCTCTATTCAAGAAAACATAGAAGTTATTATCAATTGTATCTAGGAATACTTTTGCATCTTCAACGCTAATTGGTTCAAGTTCAAAAGTTTTCTTTTTTACAACTTCAGCTTTTTGAATAATTGGTGCTTCTTCAAAGAAAAGGTAATCTTTATTTAAAGAATCTTTCTTTAATCTTGTAAAGAATTTGTCACCGTATTTAATAATTTGTCTTTCAACCTTAGGAAGTGCTAGGTCAATGTTTTCATACATATTGTCGCTTGATACTTCTGCCCTATAAAACAAACCTTTGCTTCTTACAGTTAACTCTAGTTTGTTAATGATGCCTTCTGTTCTACAGTTTACTTTTGCTACAGCATCATCATTGAAATATTTATCGAGCTTTCCCACCTTTTTTTCAATAATGTCTTTAAGCTTTTCTGAAACATTATAATTTTTTGAAGTAATTTCTATTTTCATAAATATCTCATCTCCTTTTAAGCTACTTATATTTTACCATTTATCTTTATTTTTACCAAATAAATTTATATAATTGTGCTTAATTTTGGTTAGTAAAATTTAGACCATTTTCGTCAACATTAACTATTACGTTTTGATTTTGTAATTGTCCTGAAAGAAGTGCGTCAGTTAAACTATCTTCAATTTCTTGTTGAATAAGTCTTTTAAGTGGTCTTGCACCATATTCTGGTGAAGTTCCCTTTTCAACAATATATCTAAGTGCACTTTCGGTAAATTTTAAACTTATATCTTTTTCTCTTAAACGTTTGTTTAAGTTGTTTAACATAATTTTTGCAATACCAGTTAAGTGTTCTTGTGTTAAGCTATGGAAAACAGTTATAACGTCAATTCTGTTTAAAAATTCTGGTTTAAATTTACGTCTTACGCTACTCATAATAGTTTCTCTCATTTGTTCGTAGTCTGGGTTATCATGAGTAAAACCAGTATTATTAAAACCAAGTTGGCTTGTGTGAGCGTTAATTTCGCTTACGCCACAGTTACTTGTCATAATAATAATTGTATTTTTGAAGTTTACTGTTCTGCCGTGACTATCGGTAAGTCTTCCGTCATCTAAAACTTGTAATAAAATATTAAATACATCTGGGTGTGCTTTTTCAATTTCATCAAACAACACAACAGAATAAGGTTTTCTTCTTACTTGTTCGGTTAATTGTCCACCATCATCGTGGCCAACATATCCTGGAGGAGCACCAATAAGTTTTGAAACTGAGTAACTTTCCATATACTCACTCATATCAATTCTTATAATATTATTTTCGCTATCAAACATTGCTTCAGCTAAAGCCTTGCAAAGTTCGGTTTTACCTACACCAGTTTGACCTAAGAATAAGAATGAACCAATAGGTCTTTTGCTATCGTGCAAGCCCACTCTTGACCTACGAATTGCTTTTGAAACTGCGTTAACTGCTTCATCTTGACCAACAACACGTTTGTGTAAAACTTCTTCAAGTTTAATAAGTTTTTCTTTTTCACTTTCAGTAATTTTTGCAACTGGAATTCCTGTCCAGCGAGAAATTACTTCGGCAATATCTTTTTCAGCAATCATTGGTTCGCTTTTTGGTTTTGAAAGATTATATTTATCTTGCTCTTTTTGAAGTTCAGCGTACATAATTTTTAAATCATTTGCTAGTTTTGATGATTTTTCTAAGTTATGTTGAACGACTGCTTCTTGGTAGTTTCTGTGAATTTCTTTAACTTTATCTTGCATATCTTGAAGTTGTTGTGGTTGAATTGTTCCACTTACTCTTGCCCTACTACTTGCTTCGTCAATAAGGTCAATTGCTTTATCAGGTAAACTTCTATCCATAATATATCTATCTGAAAGTTTTGCTGCTGCTACAATTGCTTCATCTGTAATTTGAATTTTATGGAAAGCTTCGTAACTATCTTTTAAGCCCCTTAAAATTAAAATTGTTTCTTCTACGCTTGGTGGGTTTACCATAATTGGTTGGAAACGACGTTCAAGTGCTTTATCTTTTTCGATAAACTTACGGTATTCGTCGGTTGTTGTTGCGCCAATTGTTTGCAATTCGCCCCTAGCAAGATATGGTTTTAACATATCAGATGGGTTTATATCTCCTTTTTCACTACCTGCCATTGCAAGAGTATGAATTTCGTCGATGAAAACGATAATATTTTTATCTTTTGTTATAATTTCAATTGCATCTTTAAGTCTTTGTTCAAGTTCTCCCCTAAACTTTGTTCCTGCCATAAGAGAACCCATATCAAGCGAGTAAATTACTTTATTATTAAGTAAAGCTGGAACTCTACCTTTTACAATTGCTTGTGCAAGACCTTCAACAACTGCTGTTTTACCTACACCTGCTTCACCAATTAAAATTGGGTTATTTTTGGTTTTACGACATAAAATTTCGATTAACCTTTCAATTTCTTTATCTCTACCAATAATTGGATCCATTTTGCCTTGTCTTGCTTTTAAGGTTACATCATAACCAAATTCAAGAAGACCTTCAGGTAAAGTACTTTTATCGCTAGAATTATTGTCGTTTACTGTTTTATTATATGAATTTAAGTTTTCGTCAATATTTGCGTTTTTAAGTTCGTCGTGAATTCTTTCTCTTAAATTCATTGTATCAATATTAAAATAACTATTTAAAAGTTTAACTGCAAAGCAATCTTCATTTAACAAAATTGCTAACAAAAAGTGTTCTGCACTTAAAAAATTATGACCTAATTTTAAAGCAACGTTTGATGCTGTTACTAAAATATTTTTACTTCTTGGAGTAAGTTCAAGTTTATCTCTTCCAAGCGAAGGATTAAAACCTGCTTGACCAATTTTTTCTACAAGTTTTTCTTTTGTTACATTTTCGTCTTTTAACATACGGCAAGCAAGAGATGTTGGTACTGATAAAATACCATACAAAAGGTGTTCACTATCTATTTGATTACCCTTCATTTTTTTTGTGATTTCGCCTGCGTAATTTAAAACTTTTTGTGCACTATCTGAAAATTTAATAAAATTATTCATTTTCTTTCCCTCTCATTACATTTATTAAAAAACTTTTTAAAATATTTGCTCTTAAGGTTCCTTCCATTTTAATTGGGTTGCTTAAGGCTTTATCTGTTAAAGCATAACTTATTGTTGTTGCTTGTTGTGGAGTTATAAAAGATTTGTTTGTTAAATCTTCTAGCACATACAAGGCATCTTTATAAGACAACTCTTTATTTAAAGTTTCATCAATAATTTTATATACATAATTATTGTCAAAATTTTTAAGTTTAACAATTTTTATAAATCCACCACCACCCCTTTGGCTTTGAATTACATAACCACGATTTAAATTAAATCTTGTTGTTAAAACATAATTAATTTGACTTGGTGCGCAATTAAAAAAACCAGCAAGTTCGTTTCGTGACAAATTTATATCGTCAGAGTTACCCATTGTTGACAAAATAAACTCTTCAATAATATCACTAACATTAGGCATAAAAATTAAACTCCTTTTATAAAATTTTAAAAAGTTTGACTTTCTTTGACCTTTATATATTATTACATATTTTTTTGAGTGTCAACAAATTTTATAAAAAAAATAAAAATCGCAAAAATTTTTAGTTTTTTTAAGGATTTTTAAAAAAGTTGGCACTAGTATTAGTTTTTTTTTAGGTTTCAGGTTTATAATTATAATAAAAAAGGAAAAAAGTAATGGAAAGGGCTATTTTGCACTGTGATTTAAATAATTTTTACGCTTCAGTTGAATGTATAAAAAATAGTGAATATAAAAATGTTCCACTTGCTGTAACTGGAAATCCTAAAAAAAGAACAGGTATTATTTTAGCAAAAAACACTTTAGCAAAAGAAAAAGGCGTTAAAACTGGTGAAGTTATTTGGAAAGCAAAACAACTATGCCCTGACCTTGTTTGTGTTTCACCTGACTTTGAAGAATATGCAAAATACTCTGACTTGGTAAAAAAAATATATTTAAAATACACCGATTTTGTTGAACCATTTGGTATAGACGAATGTTGGTTAGACATAACTAAAAGCCAAAAATTGTTTGGTAGTCCTTATCAAATTGCAGAAAAAATTAAAGAAGAAGTTAAAAAAACAACAGGTTTAACAATTTCAATTGGCGTTTCTTTTAGTAAAATGTTTGCAAAACTTGGTAGCAAATTAGCAAAAAACGATGAAATTAACGTAATAACAAAAAACGATTATAAAGAAAAGATTTGGCATTTACCTGTTGAAAAATTAATTTATGTAGGCAGAAAACGTTTAGTTGAACTTAAAAAAATGAACATTAACACAATTGGCGAACTTGCAAAAGCAAACAAGTCAATTATGGAGCAACATTACGGCATTAGTGGCGAATATTTAATTCAAATTGCAAATGGAACTGAACCAGATGAAGTAGCAAATTTTAATAATTTAAGAACTATTAAAAGTATTGGAAATGGAACAACTTCTATTATAGACATACAAACATTTGAACAAGCAAAACAATTAATATACTTTTTAAGCGAAATGGTTGCTAAAAGGTTAAGAGAAAAAGGTTTTAAAAGTTTATGTATACACTTTACGGTTAAAGATAATACTCTTACCCACTTTTCTCATTCTAAAACTTTTGAAAATCCAACAAATAACGCTCAAGAAATTGCAAAACATAGCTTAGAGTTATTTAATAAAACTTGGAGTTTTTCAAAACAAAAAACTTTAATAAGAGCAATAAGAATAAGTTGCTCTAGTTTAATAAGCGATAAAGACAATTATCAAACCAATTTGTTTATTGACACAAAAAAGGAAGAAAAATACTCTAAAGCAGATAAAACTATTGATATTATTAAAAACAAATACGGAGATAGCAAAATTAAAAGGGCTTTACTTTTAAATGCTACTCATATTAATAGTGAAACAAGTGACAATGATGATTTTTTTGAAGAAATATAATTTTTTAATACAAAGACTAAATAAAAGTAAAAAAAAGACATTGAAAATAAATCAATGTCTTTTTTATTTATTTTTATTAATTTTTAATTTTTTTTACACCAGTTTTTAAATTAACACATAAAATTAAGCTTTTTCAACTTGATTTTGTTTATTAGCAAGTTCTTTTTTATGTTTATTTGTATAAATAAGCCATTTAATAAAGCCATAAATTGTATTAACCATCATAGCTGCAATTGTAATAAGCATAATATAACTGCCACTCATAATGTATAATGCTGCGTCGAGAATTAAAGTGATAAACCAAGCAATCCATTGTTCGTTATATCTAAGTAAAATTAAAATACCATTTGCCATACCAACTGCACTGGTGAAAGCATCAAGATAAGTATCTTCTGCACCAGGAATTAATGTTAAAATGTAACCTACGCCAACACCAAAAGCAACAATTGCCAAAACCATTAAAATATCTTGCCACCAGTTTAATCTTTTAACTTCTGTTAAAACATCTTCTTTTTGGTCTGGGTGTTTGTGCCAACTAATAAATGAAACAATATCAATAGGAATCCAGAAAATAATTGAAATAAGAGCGATTGCATAATAACCAAGTGATAGGTATAAAACAGATTCGGTTATTTCAATAAATAAAATAGATACTATAAAATTCCATTTGCTTTGTTTTGCAATAAGTAATTCACAAATAGGGTTTGCAAGAACTGCAATAATTGAACAAACAATAACAAAAGTATTGTCTGTTTCAAGCATTTCTTCTGGTAAAAGAATTGCAAAAAGTGCTACTAAAATAAAAACTGAAGCTAAGTATGTAATTTGATATGGTGTAAATGATTTGAAAAAGTCTTTAAATTTTCTTTTTCTTTCGTCTCTTTTTTCTTTTTCTTCTTTTAAAACTTTAACATCTTGTTTTAAAGTTTCAACATCTTGTTTAAGTTGTTCAATGTCATCAACTTTCTTTTCTTTAGCCATAAAATATATTTCCTCTCCTTTTTTAAACACAAAAAAACTTAGGGTGGCCAATATTTTTAGCCATCCTATTTTAATTTTTATTGGTTTTTTGGAGGAGCTTTATTTAAAGTTCTTTTTTTACAAAAGTTTTTAGCCTTAAAAAGCTTTAATTCTGTGCCAAAGTTTTGCATAGTATTATTCTAACAAAATTAAAGTTTTGTTAACTTTCCTTTTATTAATCTTGATTCTTTTTTCTTTCTTTTCTGTTTCTAAAAAATAATTTGAATTTGTAGAAGAAGCCCAATTCTTTTTTAGCATATTCTTTAACATCATCAAATTCTTGTTCTTTAATTTCTAAACTCTTTTTATAAACACTATCGTTTCTAAATCTAAATCTAAATTTTCTTAACCTATGAATAGCGTTTTTATTTGCGTCTCTTTCAATTTCTTGCATTGAGTAATAAGAATATTCTTCATTGCCATCATATGAAATGTATCCACGCATATTTTGTTGCCATTTATATGCTTTTGAAAATCTTGAAATTTTCTTTTTAGTTTTTACTATAAAGTGTTGTTGAGCGTGACGTTGTTCGTGAAAAAGTGTTGCTAAACCTAAGAATTGCATATTTTCTTTAACAAAAAAGTCTGTGTTTAAATAGATTTTCTTTTCTCTATACACACACAAGCCACGAGTTCCGTCTTCCCATTGTTTTGGAATAACTTCGTATCTTTCTCTGCCTACCTTTTTTGCTGTAAAATCTTCCATTTTTTGGTAGCATTTCCATCTTTTTTCAGATGATAACCTTTTCCATTTTTTTGTTTTAAATTTATTATAGGTTAAAAATTTAAACATATCTAATATTCACCACTTTTATTTTTATAGATATAGAATAAAAAATAATTAAATAATTGTCAAATTTATTGTATTTATTTAATAAATTTACATTTGTTATTTTTTACTATAAAGTTTTTTATTTTGCATATTTGAAAATACAACAAAAAGAGTGAAAAATAAAGCAACAACTAGTACAACTATTAAAAACATCACCCATGTTGCAACATCATTACCAAAAAAGCTAAAGTTATAGTCAAAACCACCTTTAATTCCATCAATTACTTGTTGTGGTAGAGTTTTTGACATTTCGTTTAAAACACCGTTCATATAATATTTTCTAAATAAAATTGTTGAATATGTTCCTGGAATAAAGCACACGAAATTTTGCATACCTTCGCCAAAAGAACTAATTGGCATATATGCCCCACAAACAAAACCGTACATTGAAGAAACCAATGTTGAAACAGCGCTTAAACCACCTTGACTTGAAATAAATAGGCTAACAAAAGAAGCAATTAATGTTCCCATTAAAACAGAAAGAACAATGTTAAGACAAATCATTAATATATCAACAAGAGACATATACCAGCCAACAATAGCAAGGTAAATTAAACTTACAAGCAAAACAATAAAACAAACAATACAAGTTGTTATAAAGTTTGAAATTGCATAACTAACTGAAATTGTAGACCTTTTAGTAGGTGTTACATTAAAGTCTAAAACATTTTTTGTAATTTTATCTGTAACCATCATATTAGAACAAAACGCAACAGTTACGCAAGAAACAGCTATAATTGAAGAAAACAACCAACTACCTGTAAAAGCATCAATAATATTTTGACTTATTGTAAAGCCTTGTGGAATAGCACTAATCAAAGTTTGTTCGTAAACCGAACATAAAAAAGTTAAGAACAAAACAACTAAAATTAACGGAGTTATTAAAGATAAAAAGAATGTTAATTTATCTTTAAAATATAATTTTGTGTTTCGTTTAATTAAATATTTTAATTGCCCAAATTGATTCATTATTTAAAACTCCTTTAAAACTTTACCAGTAACATTTAAGAAAACGTTATCCATTTTACCTTTAATTACTTCAAAGTCTTTAATTAGTTTTTCATATTTAACAACAAAGTTTTTTGCTTCTAAAATATTTTTTACTTTAACTTCAATAAACTCTTTTTGTTGTAAATAGTCATAATTATCTTTTTCTAATTTTTTTATTAAAGATTCTTCCCAATCATAAATTTTAACAAAATCGTTTGCGTATTTGTTTTTTAATTTATTAGGTGTATCATGTGCAACAATTTTACCCGAATCGATAATAACAACATCATCTGCTTCGCTCGCTTCTTCCATATAATGAGTTGTTAAAAATACAGTAAGTTGTTTTTCCTTTCGTAAATATGAAATTAAATCCCACACCAAGATACGAGTTTTAGGATCAAGACCTGTTGTAGGTTCATCTAAAATTAAGATTTTTGGATTATGTATTAATGCTCTTGCAATATCAATACGACGTTTTTGACCACCACTTAATTTACCAAAAGGTCTTTTTAAAATATCTTTAAAATCTAATTTTTCGGCATAAAAATTAAGATTTTGTTTAAACTCTGTTTCAGTTAAGTTATAAAGCATTGCTCTATAATACAAATTATCGTAAACAGTTAATTTTTCATCTAAAACAGATTGTTGAAAAACAATTCCTAAATCTGCTTTAATTTTATCTGAACTATCATCAATTGAATAATTGTTTATATAAACTTCTCCACTATCTTTTTGCAAAATATCACACATAATATTTATAGTGGTTGACTTACCTGCACCATTTAAACCTAAAAAAGCAAACAAGTCGCCTTGTTTTACACTAAACGAAATATCGTCAACAGCTTTTACTTCGCCAAAATACTTTTTCGAATTTTTTATTTCAATAATATTTTTATTTTTTGAATTGTTTGTATTATTAGCCATTTCTTCTCCAAAATTTTTATAAACTTTATTTATGTTATTTTATTAATAACAATTTTATCTTAAACCTTTATACAAACCAACAGAACCTAAAACACCAGCATTATTACCTAAAGTTGCTGCGACTACTTTTACATCTGGTGACATACCACTTGCGAATAAATCTTTTTTCATATAGTCATTTAATGGTTTTATAATTACTTCTCCTTGATTTGCAATTCCACCACCAACAACAAAAATTTGTGGCCTAAAAACGTTTGCATAATTCACAACGCCACAAGCCAAATATTTTAAGTACCAATTTAAAACTTGTTGTGCTGTTTTATCAGTCTTTACATATTTAAAAACTGTTTCACCATCAACATTTTTTATTGAACCCACTTCCCACATTTTTGAATTTTTATTTTGTTCCATTAGTTCTTTTGTTTTATTTATTAAAGCTGTAGCCGACGAATAAGCCTCAAAACAGCCCTTTCTGCCACAAGAACATTGATTTCCATCAACTACAAGGACTGAATGACCAAACTCAGCACCGGCCGATTTATTACCTTCTAAAAGTTTGCCTTTTACGATTGCACCACCACCAACACCAGTTCCTAAAGTTATCATAACAACTTCACTACAACCTTTTGCAGCGCCAAACATAGTCTCGCCAATCAAAGCTAAATTTGCATCGTTTTCAATTTTAACTTCCAATTTTGATAAAACTTTTAATTTATCAACAATTTCAAAATTATAAAATTTTAAATTATGTGCACAAACAACAATACCCTTTTCGCTATCAATTGTACCAGGAACACCAATGCCTACGCCTATCACATTTTGCTTATTTGTGTTTGATTTTTCAAGCAACATATTTATTAAGGTATTAATATTTTCTACAATTTTATCGTTACCTTTTTCAACTTCAGTTTTAATTTTATTAGAATAGATTATTTCGCCTTTTTCGGTTACAACACCACCTTTAATAAAGGTCCCACCAATATCAATACCTACATAATATTTTTTTGAGTTTGCCATAAATTTTACCTTTTAAAATTGTTTTATTTTATTTAAAAAAATTATAACATACAAATATTTTTTTGTTAATTTAAATAAATGATATTAATTTTAAAGATAATAAAAAATTAATTGAATTTAATTTTGCATATGTGGTATTATTATACCAGCAATAATTTGATAAAGGAAAAAAAATACTTATGACAATATTTTTAAATATTTTGTTTTTAGTAATCGGTATGGTTTTATTAATAAAAGGCGCTGATTATTTTGTAACCGGAGCAAGCACTATTGCTAAAAAATTAAAAATTCCCGCAATATTTATTGGTCTTACAGTTGTTGCAATTGGAACCAGTTTGCCAGAGTTATCTGTTAGTATAACAAGCGCTATAAAAAATGATATTGATTTATCTATTAGCAACGTTATTGGCTCTAATATGTGTAACACATTTTTAATTTTAGGTGTTGTTGGTATTTTTTCTTCTATAAAACTTAAAGGTTCTACCAAAAAAATTGACTTCCCTTTTTTAATTGCAATAACTTCAATTTTATTTTTATTTAGTTGCGACACTTTAATTGATGGAGCCCCTGGAAACATTGTTACCAGAACAGATAGCATAATTTTTATTGTTTTATTAATTTTGTATTTTTCAATTTTAATTTTGAATGCTAAAAAAGAAAGAAGAATGTTATTAGAAAATAATTTTGAGCAATTACAAACTGGTTTTAACCCAGAAGAAAAACTTGAAAATACTGAAGAAGTAAAAGATTTAAAAGTTTGGCAAATAATTATATATGTTGTATTAGGTTTAGCTGCAGTAATTTTTGGTGGCGAATGTGTATCAAGCACAGCAAAATATTTAGCAATTCAAGCTGGAATGAGCGAAACTTTAGTTGGTCTTACCATAGTAGCTGTTGGAACTAGTTTACCTGAACTTGTAACTTCAATTGTAGCTGCTAAAAAAGGCGAAAATGATTTAGCTCTTGGTAACGTAATTGGTTCTAACATTATAAATATTTCATTAATATTAGGTTTAGTAGGCATAATATCACAAGTTCCTGTAAGTACTGATGTTTTATTTGATATTGCAATTTTATTTGTGCTTACAATATTCTTTGGTTTAGTTTGTGCTAAAAAGAACAGTTTAGGAAAATTAGAAGGTTTTACTTTCCTTATTATTTATATTTTATATATTGCCTTTGCAGTTGTAAGAAATTATTGTTTTTAACTTTTAAATAATTTTTAAATAAAAAGAAAGAACTTGCCACTTTTTGCAAGTTCTTTTTATTTTAAACTTTTTTATTTAACATCATATATGGTTTTTTACAAGAAAAATCGTTACCTAATTTTAAACCTAGTGATTTTAAATAATTAACTAAATATTTAATTTTTTCTACTTCAGTCCAGTTAGCAATTTCTTCTGTTTCTTCAAATTCAATAAAAACACCAAGATTTTCAACTATTTGTACAGCAAATTCAACTTGGTTATTTGAGTAGATTATCATATCTTGTTTTAAGTTACACCAATTTGTTATATTTGCTTTATTTAATATTTGTAAAGTTTTTTCAAGGTTTTCCACTTCAGATTTTGTCTTTTCTTCAGCGATAACGTTTTCGTTTTCATCTATAATTTTATTTTTATAACAAAGAGTGGTTTCATAAAAGTTTTCGCCTGTTACATTTCTTACCAAAAATGAATTTTTAATTAAGTTTGTATACTTTATGTTTTTAAGTTCTTCAGGTTTAAAATTTGTATAATAAAAATCATTTAAAGTTTTTTTATCAGTAACAAAAAAATTCTTTTCTTTTAAAATTTTATCAATTGTTTGTACATCATCAAAAACTTCAACAGTAATTTCTGTTTCTTGCATATTCTTCCCCTTTTATAAAACAAATTAAAAAATTGGTAAACTATCAATATCAATTAAAGTTTTTTTGCCTTTTACAAAAACATCAAAACCAATATCTACCCTTTGAACAACTTGAAGTCTTGAAAAAGTTCTTGCGTCAATTAATTTATCGTAAGTTTTTCCATTTACAGTAAAAGCAACATAAAAAACATAATCGTGTTCAGCACCTATTGAAGTTTTTGATTTGCCTTTATATTTTGCAAGCAAAGAAAAACCATAAACTTTTACACGATAATCACTAGCCCCAACAATAACATTTTCGTAAACTTTAAAAGCAAGTAGAACTGAAAAGGTTAAAAAGGCAACTGCTGGAATAAACAAGATAAATACTGTTGATAATAAATATTTTTGGTATAAGAAAAATGGTAAAGCTGTGAGAAATACAAACAATAAAGCAACAATAATTGCTGCAAAGCAATAAACAAATAGGTTTGCTTTTGCTGACAACAAATTAATACCAGTAGTAATTTTAACTTCATTTGAATTTAATGGTAAAATATCTCTATCAAAAGTTGCTGCTGGAATTTCTTCAATTAATTTACAGTTGTTTTTATAAACTTTAACATCTAACTCACCTTTTTTAACTAAAGCTGTAACTTCTGGCGCAGTTAAAGTTTCGTATTGAGTTCTTCTAATTTTTTTGCCATCTCGGTTCACAAACTCTAAAACAATATTATAAGTTCCTACCCCACAAAGTTCTTCGTGGTTATATTCAAATTTATCTCTATCATCATGTCTTGGAGAAACAAAATTATAATGCAATAATTTTACTTTTACTATTTTTGCTTTTTCTGGTCTACCAAACTGTTCCAATTCTCTTTCCATTTTTGCATAAAAAGGATGTAAAATAACTAAAAGCAATAATGCAGCTGAAATCATACCAAAAAGTATAGAAGCTCCAATAAAAAATATTTTACCTTCCCACAAAGTTTTTTCGGTTGTGCACCACAAATATATAAAAGCACCACAAATTAAAAAAGGTAAAATTCCTAGCAGTTTTAAAAAAAGTGGTGTTTTTTCTTTTTTATTTCTTTTTGAAATATCTTCCATTTTAAATACCTTTTAAAAACTTTATAAAATGATTATAACATAAGTTTTATTTTTACTTAACTAATTAATAGCACTTTTTACTTTTGATATTTTATATTTATGTGATAACATATTTTTGTTTTAGGAGAAAAAAAATGAGCAACACAATCCAAATGTTAAAAAACTACAAAACAGATTTAGAACAAGAACAAAAAGACATAGAAGTTATAATAAAAGCCGAAGAAATTTTTGGCGATATATTTACAAGAGAAAATGAATTTTGTCATTTAACTGCTTCTAGTTTTGTAACAAATAAAGAACGCACAAAAGTTTTATGTATTTATCATAATATATATAAATCATGGGGCTGGATTGGTGGTCACGCAGACGGAAGCGACGACATGCTTTTTACTGCGAGAAAAGAAACTGAAGAAGAAACATCTTTAAAGAATTTCAAAGAATTACTTCCTTACCCAATTTCAGTTGAAATATTACCAGTTAATGGTCACATAAAAAGAAACAAATATGTTGCTTCACATACCCATTTAAACATAACCTATTTATTTGAAGCAGATGAAAATGAAGAAATTAAAATTTTAGAAGATGAAAATAGCAATGTTGGTTGGTTATATTTTGACGAATTACTTGAAAAATGTGAAGAACCACATATGTTATCTATTTATAAAAAAATTATTAATAAAATTAAAGAACTTAAAATTTAATTAACTTAATAAATATAAAAAAAAGACAGCTAATTTAAAACTGTCTTTTTTTTTGCATTTTTATTTTAGCCACTCTGCTTCGAACGTTTCATAATGTTTTACTTTTTTCCAATCTACTAAATCTTCATAAACATAAGTTCCGTCTAAATATTGAGCATATTGAATAAATTGATAAAAATTATCTTCTTTATCACTAAATATTTGAATATATTTTGGATAATTATTTTCTCCACAATTATTAACTTGAAAAGCTATACGGTCAAATTTAGCTGAACCATTATAACTGTCTAAATAATAATCTACTCCTTTATGTACAAAAGGAACTCCCGGTAGGATTCCAATATTTTTTAAAAAATCTCCTACTGTTTTTTCAGCTGCCATTTCAAATTATTGATTTAAAGGCATATCAAGAGTTATCTTTTTTATTAAATTTGATTTTCGAATAGTCATAACCAAACTCCTTTATTTTTTAAAGTTTTAATTAAAATAAAAAAAACGAATCAAACCGATTCGTTTTTATTTTTATCTGGTGCCGAAGGCCGGACTCGAACCGGCACGAAGTTGCCCTCGAGGGATTTTAAGTCCCTTGTGTCTACCAATTCCACCACTACGGCAAAAATCTGCATAAAGTTTTTTTTGGAGGCACCACCCAGATTCGGACTGGGGATAAAGGTTTTGCAGACCTCTGCCTTACCACTTGGCTATGGTGCCATAATCTTTTAAATTTTTATCTTTGGTGGGAACAGTAGGACTCGAACCTACGACTCCTTGCTTGTAAGGCAAGTGCTCTAGCCAACTGAGCTATGCTCCCAGATTGGAGCGGAGGACGAGATTCGAACTCGCGACATTCGCCTTGGCAAGGCGACGCTCTACCACTGAGCCACCCCCGCATTTCTTAGGGTAAAAATTCTTAAGCACTTAGCACCAAAACTAAATGCTTTATTAATATAGCAAACATAAAAGCAATAGTCAAGAACTTTTTTAAAGTTTTTTTATTTTTTTTTAAAATTTTTTCTTTTATAATTTTATGCTTTTTTTATTAATTTTGCTACACCATTTTATACTACTAAAAAACAAAAAAAGCAAGTAAAATAGCACACTTTACCTGCTTTTAATGTCAAGAAAGTTTTATTAACTTTTTTATTGATTTTTTATTTACAAAGTTAAATTTACTTTCCTGCTTTTCTTTTCAAGTTAAAAATCTAAATTGAAATTATCTACCGCATTCAGAATTTTTACTATTGCTGGTACTTCTCATTTTTGATTTTTTACTTGAAGTTTTCTTTGATGCTTTATTCATATAAAAACACCCCCTTTTTTTAGTAACAATTTAAAATGATTTAATAAATTATTACTATATGTATTGTTTGTAACTTTTTATTTAAAAATACATAAAACTTAATTACAAATTATTCCAATAACAGTTTAAAGAGTTATTTATTGATAAAACACCATAAGTTGTTTTTATTTTTTCTTTATTTATTAGTGTTTTAAAAGCAGATAGCAATTTATTTAATTTTTTATCAAAATTTTCTAAAACATTCTCAATTACAAGTTTTATTCCAAATTCTTGTTTTTTAGTTTGCAAGGTCAAGTTTGGAAAGTTTTCATTTTCATTTATTATAAAACTTTCAAAAACATTATTAAGTGTATTAAAAGAATTAAAACTTTTAATAATTGCTACTATTTTTTTTATTTTTTCAATAATTATATTGTTTTCGTACAAATACTGACCAGATTCAAATGCAAGGGGCGAAATGTTAAAAAAATCAAAAAATGTTGAATTTTTATTATTTTCTTGTGCTGTTAATAATATTAGACTCTTTATTTTAGATTTTTCGGTTGTAATTTCTAAAATTTTAAAATCGCTATCAATTAAAAAATATTCTATATTATTTGTTATATAAAAAATGGGTTTTCGTTCTTTAGCATAAACTACCATTTTATTAGGAAAAACTGATGTAATATTTACCAATTTTAAATACGGGTTATTTTTATCAAGTCTTATAAAATAATTTTGTTTATTTATTAAAAAGAGTGAAGAACCATAGTCAAACTTACCTGAAGATATTATCTTTGTTACTTTTTGCTGAGTGTTAAAAATAAAGTTGTCTTTTAATAAAACAACTTCATTTTTATCATTAACAAATTTCAATTCTACGCTTTGTAGTTTAAAAAACGGAGAACCTATTAAAAAAGCAAGTACAAGAATAACAGAAGTTAAAACTATTAAAAAAAGTCTTTTCTTTTTCATTTTTACACATATTACCTTTAAAATCTTTTAATATTTGCCCCTAAAGAATTAAAAACTTCTTCTAAACTTTCGTATCCCCTATCTATATTATGTACATCATTTAAAATTGTTTTGCCTTCTGCTATCATACCAGCTATTGTAAGAGCTGCCCCTGCCCTTAAATCTGAGCAATAAACTTCTGCACCATAAAGTTTTTTAACACCCGTTACAATAGACATTCTATCTCTGGTTATAATATTTGCCCCCATTTTTATAAGTTCGGGAACATGCTTAAAGCGTGTTTCAAACAAATTTTCTCTAATAATTGTCGTTCCGTTACTTACAGTTTGTAAAACTAATCCTTGTGGCTGCAAATCAGTTGGAAAACCTGGATATGGTAAAGTTTCAATACTTCCAAAAGCATTTTTTGGCCCTTTTGAAACAAGCCTTATTGTATCACCTTTTAAATTTAAATCATAACCAGAATATTTAAGTTTTGTTATTAACGAGTAAATATGTTCATATTCGACATTTTTTATTGTTACATCTCCACCACAACTTGCTGTTGCTAAAAGATATGTTCCTGCGATTATTCTATCTGGAATAGGTGTATATTCTACAGAAGAAAGTTTATCCACCCCTATAATTGTTATAGTATCTGTACCAGCACCATAAATTTTTCCACCCATTTTATTTATAAAATTTTGTAAATCAACAATTTCGGGTTCCTTAGCCGCGTTGAAAATTTTTGTAACACCCTTTGCTAAAACGGCAGCCATCATAATATTTTCGGTTGCCCCTACGCTTGGATAATCTAGGTGAACATTTTCGCCCATCAAAGAAGATGCGTCGCACTCTATTAAACCAAACTTTTCAGTTATTTTAACATTTAAGTATTTTAAACCTTTTAAATGCAAATCTATTGGACGAGAACCAATATCACAACCACCAGGATATGTAACAACAGCTTTTTTTAATCTACCTAAAATTGGGCCTAATAAAAAAATAGAAGAACGAATTTTTTTAGCAAGTTCTTTTGGTATTACACAGTTATTTATTTGAGAACAATTTAATATTAAAATATTTTCTTCACGTTTTACCCTACAGCCCAAACTTGATAAAATTTGTAACATCTTTTCTATATCATCAAATTTTGGGCAATTATGTAAATAAACTTCTCCACTTGATAAAACACAAGCAGCCAATATTGCCAAATAAGAATTTTTTGCGCAAGGAACTTTTACAACACCATTTAATGTTGTTCCACCACAGATTTCAAACCTATCCATATTTACTCCTAATACTCAATACATTTTATGGAAAATAAATAATATATGTTAAAAAAAAGTTTTTGCGACATTTAACACAAAAACTTTCAAGTTATTATTTTTTTAAACTAATTCTTTTAAAATTTTTAAACTTATTTGTTTCTTCTACAAGTGAGATATTGTTTTGTTTATTAATATTTAACAACACACCAACTGCAGACATAAAAACCACAATTGAAGTACTTCCACTACTAATAAAAGGCAAAGGAAGCCCTGTAGGCGGTATAAGGCCCGAAACGACCAAAATATTGAGTAAGGTTTGTACGGCAATTACAGCCGTTATTCCGGTTGCTAAAAAACAACCAAAACGATTTTTTGAGTGAAGCGCAATTTTAATTCCACACACAATTACAACAAAATAAACAGACAATAAACCTACACAACCCACCCATCCAAACTCTTCTGCTATGATAGAAAATATAAAATCACTTTCGGCAAAAGGTAAAAACAAGTGTTTTTGACGAGAGTTAAAAAGTCCCACACCAAATAAACCACCATTGCTAATAGAATAAAAAGATTGAATTAACTGGTACCCTTCACCTTTAGGATTTGCCCAAGGGTTAATAAAAGCCATAAGTCTGTTAAACCTATAAGGTTCTATAATAATTAAAACGGGTACAAGTATTAAAGCAGGAATTAGCAACATTAAAAAATGTTTAAAAGATATTCCACCTATCAAAAGCATAATTATCATTACAATACCTACACACATTGTAATAGACATATTTGGTTCTAATAGAATTAACACACACATTAAAGCGCCAGAAATTATAACTGGCAAAATACCTTTTAATTCTTTAACCTTTTTGTAATTTTGCGATAAATGACATGAAGCAAATAAAACAAAACAAAACTTTGCAATTTCGCTAGATTGAATTGTAAAACCTGGAAGTCTAATCCACCTAGTTGCACCATAGTTAGTTACACCTATTCCAGGAACAAAAACTAACAAAAGTAAAATATAACCCACAAAAAGTGCTATCCATTTTATTTTTTGCAAGTGATTATAATTTACTTTACTTAACCAAAACATTGCAATTGAACCAAATATTAAACCTACAAATTGTTTTGTTAAAAAAAAGTAAGGATTATTGTATGTTTTTTTAGCATAATAAAAACTTGCACTATAAACCATTAAAACACCAAATAAAACTAAAAACAATGTAGAAAATATTAAAATTTTTTCTATTTTAGTTGTTTTTCTTACTTTTTGTGGTTTTTCACTAGGTTTGTTCATAATAATCCTTAATATAAGTTAAAAACTTTTCTCCACGCTCTTTATACCCATTAAATTCATCAAAACTAGCAGACGCTGGAGATAATAAAACTATTTGATTAGGTTTTACTGTTTTACAAGCAAAAATTGTTGCTTCTTTTAAGTTTAAAAACTTTTCAACTTCAATGTTAAAATTTTTAGCAGTGTTATATATTTTTGTTGCAACTTCCCCACAAGAAACTACTTTTACAACACTTTTTGTTAAATTTTCAAAAATTTGCGAATATTCATAACCTTTATCGCTTCCACCTAAAATTAAAATAATTTCTTTATTTTTAAAACTTTTTATCGCTTTTATGGTGGCATCTATATTTGTAGCTTTGCTATCGTCATAAAAAACTTTGTTTTCTGTTTCATAAATCTTTTGAATTCGGTGTGGTAAAAGTTTAAAATTTTGAATTGCTTGTTTTATATAGAAATTTTTTATTTTTAATAATTTTGCAAAACAAATACAACTTAAAATATTTTCTAAATTATGTTTGTTTCGCATTTGTTCTGGTAAATCTAAAATAGAACATATTTTTTCCACTTTTTTACTAGACGCAAAATAAATCTTTTTATTTTTTATAAAACAGCCCTTTTTGACCTTTTTGGTTGAAAATTTATATATTTTACAGTCATTTTTAATTTTTAAGTTTGAATTTATAACTACTTTATCTTTTTTGTTTAAATTCTTAAATATTTTAAACTTTTCTTTTTTATAAGTTATAAAATTTTTATGTCTATCAATATGATCAGGTGTTATATTTAAAATTCCTGCCATAAATGGTTTAAAAGTTTTAATACCTTCTAACTGAAAACTACTAACTTCACAAATTAAAATAGTTTTTCTTTTTACGTTTTTTACAACTGAAGATAAAGGTGTTCCTATATTACCTACTTTTTCAGCTTTTTTGTTTGCTAGTTTTAAAATATCATAAAGCAAGTTAACTGTTGTTGTTTTTCCATTTGTTCCTGTTATTGCTATTATTTTGTTTTTACAATATCTAAAACCTAGTTCTAATTCGCTTATAACACTTTTATTTTGCTGTTTTGCATACACAACAAAATCATTATAAATAGAAATTGCTGGCGAAATAATTAACTCATCAATTTTATTTAAAATTGTTTTATCAATTTCTTTTAAAACAAAAACATTTGGTTTTGTATTTATTTTTAAATCAAAACTTTTTCTTTGTTGTTCATTATCATCAAACAAATAAAACAAATCTCTTTTGTTATAAATTAAATTGAAAGCAGATTCTCCACTTTTTGCTAAACCATAAATTAAATATTTTTTTTGTTTCATACCATTCCTAATAACACAAAACTTGCTAGGGCAAGAATTATTGTTATTACTATGTATATGAAAACAATTTTAGTTTCATACATACCCTTTAATTGTAAATGATGATGAAAAGGCGCCATTAAAAATATTCGTTTTTTAGTTTTTTTAAAATATAAAACTTGAATAATTACAGAAACTGCAGACAAAACAAACATAAAACCAATAATTGGAATATATAAGCTTGTACCGTTAAAACAACAAACAACTGCAATTAGTCCACCCAAAGCAAGCGAACCTGTATCACCCATAAAAATTTTTGCTGGATAAAAGTTAAAAACTAAAAAGGCTAGCAACCCACCCGAAACACACCAACAAATAGAATTTAAGTTTTCCATTTGATAAATATATTCTTGCATAGATGCAGGCAAATAGAAATTTAAACAAAACGAACTAATTAAACTAATACTTATAAAAAAAATTAAACTAACCCCGCCAGCAAGTCCATCAAGGCCATCGGTTAAATTAACACTATTTGTAGTTGCTAAAAAAACAATTATAATAAACGGAACAATAAAAAAACCTAAATCAATTTTGTTTAATGTAAAAGGCAAATAAATTGAAGAACCAATTAAAGAATTATTATAAGCAAAAAAAGAAACAATAATTGCAATTAAAACCTGAAATATTATTTTTTGATAAGGTCTAAGGCCCAAATTTCTTTTAAATTTAATTTTAATAAAATCATCTAAAAAACCAATAATTCCATAACCTAAAAATACAACTAAACAAATAATAGGTATTGTTAAATTAGATTTTAAAAAAAATAAACTAATAATTATGCTTGGAATAATAAATATTATTCCACCCATAGTTGGTGTTCCCTGTTTAACCGAATGCTCAGTCACATAACCTAATATATTTTGACCAAACTTTAATTTTTTTGCTATTTTTATTATTATTGGGGCTAATATAATTGAAATAATAAATGTAATTAAAAAGCCTAATATATTCACACTGTTTTTACCTTTATTTTATTTTTATTTAGTATGT
>JAFWWV010000016.1 GCA_017523305.1 Clostridia bacterium | reverse complement strand
ACTATTAAAAGTTGACCCTTTCTTCCATTATTATTTTTTGTTTTTCTTTTTAGCATAAATTATCACTCCTATTCCACTTAATATTAGTAATCCAGATATTATTTCTAATACAAAATAATCATTTAATCCGGTGTTAGGAACTTCAACTACTACTTTTTCGTTTACCATAGTTGCCTTAACTATTTCGCCATCTTCTAATATCTCAAATGCCATTTTTTCTTCTGTTAAAATATATCCTTCTGGTGCTTCCTTTTCTAAAATATAGTATTTACCATATCTCAATTCTTCAATGACAACTTTTCCATTCTCATCAGTTTTACCAGAGAAAACAAGTTCATCATTTTCAGTATATATTTCTATAACTGTATTAGGAAGTGGCTCACTTGTTGATATATCAGTTTTTGTAAATTCTAATATTCCATAGATAGGTCTATTTTTCATTTCAGCCTTAACTATTTCGCCATTTTCTTTTATTTCAAATAATACCTTTTCATCTGTTATTACAAAACCTGTTGCAGCCTCTTTCTCAATGATATAGTATTTACCATATCTCAATTCTTCAATGACAACTTTTCCATTCTCATCAGTTTTACCAGAGAAAACAAGTTCATCTTTTGAATTATAAACTTCAATTAGTGTATTTGGTATAACTTCACCATTTACTAAATCAGTTTTAGTAAACTCTAATGTTCCCGTCTTAAATTTATTTGTCATTGTTTTTTCAATTACTGCACCTTCTTCTTTAACCTCAAAATGAACTTTCTCATCATTTAAAACATAAGAGTCTAGTGTAGATATCTCTTTGAAATAGTATTTACCATATTCTAAAACAACTTCAAAATAACCATTTTCATCTGTTGTGTGTTCACTTATTAGTTTATCTTCTAAATTGTAAACACCAAACTTAATACCAGATAATAATGTTTCATCTTCATCATTTTTTGTGACTTTCAATGTTGATGTTATTTTTTTGTTAGTCATTTCAGCCTTAACTATTTCGCCATTTTCTTTTATTTCAAATAATACCTTTTCATCAGAAGATACATAACCCTCAATAGGATTTTCTTCAACAATATAATATTTACCTACTGCTAATTCTTTAATAACGATTTTGCCATTCTCATCAGTTTTATCAGAATAAATCAATTCGTCTTTTTCAGTAAATATTTTGAACTCTACGTTAGGAATAGGATCGCTTGTAGAATAATCTTTTTTAGTAAACTCTAATGTTCCTTTTTTCAAATAATTAAATGCTTTGTAAGTATCTAATACAATAGCAGTTTTATTATCTTTTTCAGTTAGTTCAAAATGATATTCTTCTGTATTTAGAACAAAATTTTCTTTTGTTTCTACTTCAACTAGATAGTATTTACCTAGTGGAAGTTTTTTACTCTTAATATATCCATCTTCATTAGTTGTAAGTGTTTCTACTAAATCGCCTTTATTGTAATATAAATAATTACCATCTGCTGATTTAATATCTTGTTCAGCATATAAATTAAACTTAATACCAGATAATTTAATATCTTGATATTTAAAAGTTCCATCTTCTGCTACAAACTTTTCACCATTTTTAAATATCTCAACTTGTCCTTTTATTGGAGTATTCTTAAACTCTACTACTACAATAGCACCATAAGTTGTGTAATTATATTCAGTATCTTCGCCAATAGTAAATTTTAATCCATCTTTTGATAGCAAATAACCTTTTGGACTTTCAATTTCTACTAACTTATAATTACCTGCCTCTAATTTTAAATAAGTTGTAAAAGTACCATTTTCATCTGTTAAGAAATTATCATATACTTTACCACCTACATATTGACTTATATATTGATTAGTATCAGTGTTTAATATTTTAAATTTAGTATTTGCTATTGCTATTGTTTTACCTGTTTCACTATCTTTCTTAAATACTTGAAGATATGCAGATATTTTATTATTTAAAATATTATAATATTGTTCTTTCTCACTTACTTCATCAACAGTAATAAAGAAGTCATAGATTTTTTCAAATCCTGTGTTGCTGTTTACTTGATGAAATTTCCATACTCCATAAGGAATCTCAATAGTTGCATAACCATTTTTATCAGTTTTGATTTCACCGTACTTTGTTCCATCAGGATAGAATATTTCAAATGTGATATTTGCCTCTGCATTTAAGAAAGTAGTATTTCCATTAACGTAATCGTATTGTTTTAAAATACTAATAAAGTTTTTAATAACTTCATTCTTTACTGTCACAGAGTAATCTTTCTTTTCACCAATAAATTGTTCTTTCGTATCAGTTGATAGATAATAACCCTTTGGTGCAGACACTTCTTTTATAGTGTACTTACCATAAGGAAGATATTTACTTGTTGCAGTACAATCATCACCCGTTGTTATTGTATCAACAACATTGTTATTATGGTCTAATATATTAAACTTTGCACCTTTCAAAGTT
>JAFWWV010000129.1 GCA_017523305.1 Clostridia bacterium | reverse complement strand
TGTATCTCTATAACTGTTAATCAATTCTTCATATTCAGCCTTATCGGTCAATGCTTTATCGTATCCATCTTCGTATGCTTTATTCAAATCTTCTTGTGTATAAAGTCCCGTTCCAGATAAACCTTCTTGAACTTTATTGAAGTTTGTAATACCCCACACGAGAACGAAGCAAAAGCACCAAGAAATATTAAACTGAATATTATGCTTAATACTTTTTTCGTTTCCATACAAATCTCCTTTATAAAATTTCTATCACTCTTAAACTAATACCATTGTCAGAAAAGTATTGTTCCAAGAAACTAGCACTTTCCTGTCCTGTCGTTACGAGTGTTAATTGTGTTTTATTACTTAAAAACTGAATAGATATTTTCATAGTAGAGTTGCAGACAATATTTCCGTTTGTATCGTAAAAGTCCATATTTACAACAGAGAAAACTGAACCAGCATTTATTTCACTGCCAATCAATACATAGTCATTCAAAATAACTTTGTATTCTTTCTTTTCTCCGTTAAAATCGTCAACTTTCAACAAATCTTTTTCAAAGCTATAAGTGTCTGTATCGTCATATAAATCGTGATAGAAAACGACACTTGTGCTTGAATAGTTAAACGATTCTTGACTGAACTTATTAGAAATATCTATTGAGCCGTTTACATAACTTTCTGCTTTTACTTCACGATAGAGTTCAATGCCACAAAATACTCCGACCACTATCAAAATAAAGCAGATTAAATAGGTATACCATTTCATAGTTCTACCCCCTGATATTCGTTATTTGTTGCATTTGGAGCAATATCAAACTCCAAACCTTTTGAATACTTAAATGTTTGTAATTGTGTGTCATACAATGATTTTTCAAGCAAATAGAATTTCTGTGCTTGACCTTTAATTGTAAGAGTATCAATTTCAAAACCTTCAAAAGCATTGTAATCAAGACCAACAATATTGATATTTTTGTCTTTCAAATATTGAGCTTGTAAATCAATATTGACATTGACTTTTGCTCTTGGCATTTCATCAAACATTTTCTTTGTATCCATATTTAGCGAAAGAAAATACCCTTGATAAACATCACTATATCTGTAAGAAAAGTCATCTTCATTAAGTGTATAAACCATTCTTTCTTGCCAATAAGTTGTATCAATTTCTTCTTCCACAATATCGTAACTTGGGTTGCAATCAATAATACCAAATAATGATTGTGTGCTATTTCTTGCGCCGTTCTCGTCATAGTGGAATTTCAAAACTGAATAATTTTTGATAATATCTGTAACATTATCTTCTTTGTATTTTCCAGACTCCAAGTCATACTCACGAATAGTAAAATACTCGCTTAAATCAACCGTAATATAGTAATCACCATAACCTTGATTGTTAGTTCTTATAGCTTCCATACAATCTGCAAAAACATTCAAATAGTTGTAGTAAAGAATATTTGTAATAGGTTGATTATAAAGCCATAAAGACCACCAACTACGCTTGTAAGTAGTCCATTCGTAAGTTCCTGTAAGTTGGATCTGGAAAGCACGATTATCAATTTTGATAGTAAAAGCACTTTCACGATTAAGTTGTGTTCTTAACTTGTTACCTTCCCAACTAACACCGTTAGTCGTGTCGTAATAACTGAATGAAGTGCTTTCGTATCTTTGTGCTTCTTGTTCTGTTGTTTCAGTAATAATTAAATCACTTTGTTTTAAGTCCCCTAAATATTGCATACCTGTTGAACGATAAGCATTAGAAGATAAAGAATAATCTGTAAAATAGTTAAACTTTAATTCTTGCAAAGCAATACCATTATTTTTAGCGTTACTAAAAAAGTTTGCTTCCATAAAATATCGTTCTTCAAACTCATTTTTCTGTTCTTCCGTTAAGTCGTCAGATGCAACTATATCAAGAGCAATTTGATTGTCTATATAGTTAGTTCCTGTCGTAACATCTTTAACAAAGAAATGATAGTATCCATAAGCAAGACTTACACAAAGACCAATTATTGCGAGAAACACAAAACAGCAGTTTCCAATAACTTTTAATGTCTTCATATATTTCTCCTTTTATAGATTTTTGAAAAAAGAAAAAAGCACTAAATAGAATTATTAGTTCTAGTTAGTGCTTTCGTATTAAACTATGCCGTTCCAACCAAAGAGATTTAAGGCATCTGCAAGCCAACCAAGAGCAATGCCGATATACTCAAATACTTTTGATAGGATTGACAATGGCCAAGTCCCGAAAAGAACCACCAGAACAATTATTAAAATTGTAATGATTAAGTTTTTCATTTAGATTTAGCCTTATGCAATAGGTGTTTCAGTAATTGCTTCGGCTACTTGTTCAGCTGAATCAACAACAGTTCCAGCGTTACCCCCAAACCATTCACACACTTGCTCACCAAAAGTTAGTCCATTAACAGAACAACCAATGACAACAATCAAACTGAATAGTGCAATAGCACCAACAATTCCTAAAAGAACCCATAAAGTTATTTTTAATTTTTCGTTCATATATCACACTCCTATCTCAAAATCATATTTAACAATAATTTATCTGAATTTTTTGCTGGCTTAATTCTGCATTCGTAGATTTCGCCATTTTCGTCAACAGAACGAACTGAATAAGTGTTACCACTCATAACTGTTCCTGTCTTTTCGTCCTTAATTTCATAAGGATTTAATACTAATTCGGCTTTCATTTCGTTTCCAAAGACGATATCTAATACTGTATAACCACCAATATCAAGTGGCATTACACTGGCTTTTACATCTTTACCACGAACATTGCCTTTTACGAAATATGAGAAGTATTGTTTACCGTTCTTTTCGTAAGTTTCTCTTTCTACTACAATTTGATTTTCTTTCTTATTAGCCATTATTTTTTACCCCCTTTATGTTTACCTTTCGTTCTTGAAAGTTTCTTTGCTTCTTGTTTGGTTTTACCTTCACTCAAAGCCTTTTTGTAAATATACAAGCCTGCATGGTCTGATTGACATTGAAGGTATCCAGAACGCATACCTGCTTCATAATCGGTAAGTTGCTGACCTTCTTTTTGTCCCCTTTGATGCACTTTTGCTTTACGCTCACTTGCATAACTTTCAGCTCGTTTATTAGGCACGAACCAACGCCTTTCATTGTTATTTGCCATTTGCATCTCCTTATAATAAATTTTTTCTAATTGCCCGTATTGCCGTTAGCAAAGCGTTTTCAAAATATTAAGTTGTAATTTTTGTAACCAGCATTTAGGACTTTATTAAAACAAATCGTTTCTTGCGATATATAGCGTAGGTGGCCACCTTTACGAAATTTCACGCAAGTCAATCGGTTGTGTTTGCCTGTCAACTGATTACACTGCTATTGTATAAAAGAAATGCTTTGAAAACCATGTATGAAGTAGTATAGAACTGGTGCAGAACTAGTGCTGTTTTTGTATTATTTGGTATTGAATAGTTAAGATTTAGGAACAAAAAAAGATAGCCATATCAAATAGCTATCTTCTTTCTTTAATCTACATATTTTCTTGAACACATAGTGCAAGGCAATCTCTTACCGTTTTTATGGTGTGTATCTGAAAACAAAACATCAAATTGTTTATCTCGCTTTTTAGTTCTCTTATAAAAAGTGTCTGCACTAATGATATGAGTTCCTTCCAAACTTTCATTATCAAGAGTTAGAACTTGCTTAATAATGTAATGTTTCGTTCTGTAAAGATTATCTGCATTTTCAATGAAATCTGGTATTTCAACTATCTTTAATTTCATAACTGCTCTCCTTCTTCATTTAATACTTTTTCAAAAAACTTAACCAACTTTTGATTTAGTTTCGCAACATATTCAAAAGAATAACAAATACTGTCTGCCAAAGACTCTAATGTATTGTTTTCTTGATATAGACCAACATATAAGTCATACATACGAAGTGGTGCTTTGCAAATTGCTTTGTTGTATTTTTCAACTTTTTCATAAATTCCATTCGCCCCAATACTCGCAGAAGCTTTGTCAATCTTATCTTTTCTTGCGTAATAATACTTAATATCTTTCAAATCATTTCTAATTTCTTTAACTGTTATCATAACAAATCTCCTTTTAACTTAAAATTTCAGTCTGGGGAGTTTTATAAAGAAAAACGCCCCAACGAGCAATAGTTCCTTTCAAAAAACTATTATCCGTCAAGGCGTAATTTTTATTTAATACCCTTTTACACGAATCTTGCTTATACCGTAGTGAACAAGGATTTATTTTTAAGCACTATTTCAGCCCGACCTTAATTTTGCAGTATAAACGGAATTTAATTTTTACACATTACAATTTTTGATAATTCTAATGTGCTTTTCTTTTACAGAATGTTGTTTTGTTACTATCACACTTTTACAAGTGGGACATTGTCCACTCGCACTACCATTTGCAGATATGGTTGCCTGCATAAAGTTGGTGCATTCAGGACATCTAATTCTAACTTTTTTAGAACTTGACTTATTCATAAACACATCTCCTTTCCCATAAAAACAAAAGTTTGGATTTAGTAAACTAAAATGTGGTCGGGAACTCCATCACCCGAGTCTGCTATCTTTTGTTTCTTTATAACAACACAAAGTGGGCTAAACCTTTATGCTATTAACACGATTATATTAGGTCTTTAATAACCTTTACAGCAATACCTTGAATAACAACATTATCAAAATACATATCTTCCATTTCTTTATTTTCAGGGTGAAGTCGTATTTTTTTCTGCTTGTCATCTCGGTAAAATCTTTTTAAGGTTGCTTCATCATCTATAAGAGCTACGACAATTTGACCTTCTTCTGCTGTTTCTTGTTGCTTTACAATTACATAGTCGCCATCACAAATACCTGCATTTATCATACTATTGCCATTTGCTTTCAATATGAAATATTTGCCACTGCCTAGAAACTCTTTTGAGATAGGAAGATAACACTCTATATTTTCTTCGGCAAGTAATGGTAGTCCACAGGCAACAGAGCCCACAACTGCAACTTCAACTGTATCTTGTCTTATCTTTTGCATAGATTTTGTTACAATTCCACGACTACCCCCTTTATTTGATATTAAACCTTTTTGTGTCATATCAGTTAAATAGTTACCGACACAACTTTTTGATATTTTTAAAGCACTCGCAATTTCTATTATAGTTGGGGTTCTCCCCTTTGCGTAATATTCACTGTCAATAAACTCTATAATCTTATCCATTAAAATTGAACTTTTAGTTCTCATAGGGATTTCTCCTTTGTGTCAATCGTGGAATTATTTCCACGATACACTCATATTATAGGTTGCCCTTCCCCAAAAGTCAAGAGTTTATACTGACCATTTTTAATTTTTTTTGTCTAATTTTGTCAAGGGGGCTTTTTGTCTGGTTTCATTTTATAAAAATCACATATCATTTTTTCAAATTCTTCTGCTAAACATTGAAGTTGCCCTTCT
>JAFWWV010000128.1 GCA_017523305.1 Clostridia bacterium | reverse complement strand
TAAACCATATTCTTCTAAAGATGTATAATCTTCGCTATATGTTTGTTCGTAACCTTTTGATTTTTCTTTTTGAATTTGTTGAATAGAATAATTATTAAATTCACTAGAATAATCTCTGTTTGAAAGTTGTGTTAATAAATCAAAGCCAATTTTATAGTATTTTTTATTCTTAAAAAGTATAATACCTTTTGCTAAACTAAAATAAAACATAACATCATCATTAATATTTAAATTAGGGTTTCTTTTTACTCTACTTTTATATTCTTTAATTGCCCTTTTAATAAAAATTTTATTATTTCCTTTTGCTGTTTTATGCATTTTTAATGCTTCTTCAGAAAATGGAATATATGATGCTAAAGTATACTGCATTTCTGCCACTCTTTCATATAAAGGTAATTCTTCTAAACGTTGTGCTAAACTTAAAATAGACCAAGTTGCATCATTAAAATAATGATAAAAAGTTTCATTATAATATTTATTTCTTTGTTCGCTTGCTTTTCTGGCGAACTCCATTTCTTCATCTTCTTCAAAAAAAGCACATTCATTTGCTTTGGTTGCAAATTCTTCATATTCTTCAATTATTGTATAAAGCAATTCTCTTTGTTCGCTATCTGAACTATAAAAGTTACCAATAGCCCATAATTCATTGTAATTACCTTGTGTTTGAATATAACCTTGAACAATGCTATCTATTTTAGCGTTATCGCCTTCTTTTTTAAACAAATACCAACTTTGAACGGCATTTACTTGACCAAGTTCTGCCAACTTTTCTAAATCATCAATTATTAAAGTTACATCATTAGTTTTAGTGTACCTAGACCAAATTGTAACAAAATCATTATCTAACGCATTAAAATTATACTCTAACATATTTTCTCCTTAAAGTTTTGGTATTATATCATACATTTTTTCGCTTTGCAATACACAAATATTAATTTTTTTTACCTTTTTGCAAATACTACACTTAGGAGATTTTTATGGCGTATTCATATAAAGGTGCAATTACATTTGGTTTAGTTTATATTCCAATAACTCTTTCAGTTTGTATTAAAGAAAATGACATTGGTTTTAATATGCTAGACAAAAAAACAAAATCTAGAATTAAATATAAAAAAACATGTGTAGACTGCAACGATAAAGTTGTAAATAATGAAGATATTGTTAAAGGGTATCAATACGAAAAGGATAAATACGTAATTTTTACAAATAAAGATTTTGAAAAGTTAAAATCACCTAAAGATAAAAATATTACAATTGAACAATTTGTGAACCTAGACGAAATAGACCCTGTGTATTTTGATAAAGCATATTATGTTAACCCTGTTGGTGCAGATAAAGCATATAAGGTTCTTTTGCAAGCACTTGAAAAACAGAAAAAAGCCGGTATTGCTAAAACCGTTCTTGGAACAAAAGAAGTTTTAATTGTAATTCGAGCGCGTAACGGTGTTATGCTTGTTAACACCCTATATTTCCACAGCGAAGTGCAAGCTGCCCCTGCAGTTAAAAAAGTTAGCGTTGCTAAAAAAGAGTTAGATTTGGCAATTAATTTAATTGAGCAAATGACCGAGCCTTTTAAGCCAGAGAAGTTCAAAGATGAATATCATTTAAAAGTTAAAAAGGCAATTAAACAAAAAATTGCAGGTAACGAAATTGTAGAGAGCAAGGACGAAAAAGAACCGGTTAAAATTATTAACCTTATGGAAGCACTTCAAAAAAGTTTGGTTACTAAAAGGAAAGCAGAATAATGCCATTAAAAGAATACAATAAGAAACGTAATTTTAACTCAACAAATGAGCCACAAGGTAAAACAAAGCCAACAAATACTAGTGAATTAAGGTTTGTAATTCAATATCATCAAGCACGTGCAAAGCATTACGATTTTAGGTTAGAATATGACGGAGTATTACTTAGTTGGGCAGTTCCAAAGGGGTTATCTTTAAACCCAAAAGACAAACGCCTTGCCGTTCACGTGGAAGACCACCCCATTGATTACATTAATTTTGAAGGTATAATACCTAAAGGTAATTATGGCGCTGGAAGTGTTGAAATATTCGATTGTGGCAACTATTCCCCAACAATAGATTTCAACAAAGGGCTAAAAAAGGGACACTTAAAATTTGTACTTAACGGTGAAAAACTTAAAGGTGAATGGTCGCTCGTTAAAATAGATGAGAAAAACTGGCTAATAATTAAAAGTGAAGATGAATTTGCTGAAACAAAGCCTAAAAGAAAAGCAAAAGCAATTAAAAATCCTTTTAATAAATGTGAAGTTCAACTTGCTACTCTTTCTAAATCTATTCCTACAAGCAATGATTGGCTATTTGAAATTAAATATGATGGATATAGAATTTTATCTTTCGTTGAAAATGGTAAAGTTAAAATGTTAACTCGTAACAATATGGACTACACAAAAAAATTTCAAAGTATTGCTAAATCTTTAAAAAAAATAAACCAAACTGCATTTATTGTTGACGGTGAAATGGTTTCTTTTGACAAAAACGGTAAAAGTGATTTTGGCTTGCTTCAACAAAACATTAAAACAGGAAATAATAATTTTCATTACGTTATTTTTGATATTCTTTCTTTGAATGGCGAAGACTTACGAGAAATTCCGTTAATTGAACGTAAAAAAGAGTTAGAAAAACTGCTAGTAAAAGCAGATAATAATTTAATATATAGTAGTCATATTTTAGGAAAAGGTAAAGAAAGTTTTAAATTGGCAAAGGAAAAACAACTTGAAGGCATAATTGCAAAGAAAGTTGATAGCGCTTACAGT
>JAFWWV010000127.1 GCA_017523305.1 Clostridia bacterium | reverse complement strand
TAAAAATAAAAAATAAAAAAATTTTTATATGAGGTAACAAAAAATGGACTTTGAAAATGTAGAAAGAAAATGGCAACAAATTTGGGAAAAAGAAGAAGTTTTTAAGTCAAAAGATTTTGACAAAAAACCAAAGTTTATGGGCCTGGTAGAGTTTCCTTACCCATCAGGCGTGGGACTTCATATTGGTCATATTAAAGCTTACACTTCACTTGAAGTTGTAACAAGAATGAAAAGATTGCAAGGATACAATGTAATGTTTCCTATTGGTTGGGACGCTTTTGGTTTGCCAACTGAAAACTTTGCAATTAAAAACAACATTGCACCACGTATTGCAACAGATAACAACATTAAAAATATGAAAGCTCAACTTAACAGAGTGGGTTTTTCATTTGACTGGTCAAGGGAAATTGATACAACTGACGAAAAATTTTATCATTGGACTCAATGGATTTTCTGTCAACTTTACAAAAAGGGTTTAGCATATAAGAGCAAGGCTTTTGTTAACTATTGCCCAACTTGTGATGTTATTTTATCAAACGAAGAAAGCCAAGGTGGTGTTTGTGATAGATGTTCTTCACAAGTAGTTCAAAAGGAAAAAGAAGTTTGGTTTTTAAAAATTAGAGAATATGCTGAAAGGCTTTTAAACGGTTTAGATAAGCTTGATTTTCCTGAAAGGGTTAAAGAAGAACAAAGACACTGGATTGGTAAATCTACTGGCGCAGAAGTCAATTTTGACGTTAAAATAGGTGATGAAACTGATACTTTAAAAATTTATACTACAAGAGCAGATACTTTGTTTGGTGTAACCTTTATGGTTATTGCTCCTGAGCATCCTATTATTGAAAAATATGCTGATAAAATTAAAAACTTAAAAGAAGTTCAAGATTATCAAACAAAAGCAAAACAAAAAAGCGAATTTGATAGGGTTCAAGTTAACAAAGATAAAACTGGTGTTAAACTTGATGGTATTGTGGCTATTAATCCACTTAATAAAAAAGAAGTTCCTATCTTTATTGCAGACTATGTAATGATGGGTTATGGTACAGGTGCTATTATGGCTGTTCCTGCACACGATACAAGAGACTATGAATTTGCTAAGAAATTTAATTTACCAATTATTCCTGTTATTGAAGGTGGCGATATTGAAAAAGAAGCTTACACAGACATTAACGAAGGAAAAATGATTAACTCTGACTTCTTAAACGGTTTACCTGTTAAAGAAGCTATTGCTAAAATGATTGAACATTTAGGCAAAGAAAAAATTGGTGAAGCAAAAACAAATTATCAAATGAAAGACTGGGCTTTTAACCGTCAAAGATATTGGGGCGAACCATTCCCAATTATATATTGTGAAAAATGTGGAACTGTTTTAGTTCCCGAAGATCAATTACCAGTTAAACTACCAGAAGTTAAAGATTTTAAACCTTCTAAACAAGGTGAATCTCCACTTGCTCAAGTTGAAGATTGGGTAAATTGTACTTGTCCAAAATGTGGTGGAAAGGCTAGAAGAGAAACTGATACTATGCCACAATGGGCTGGTTCAAGTTGGTATTATTTAAGATATATGGATCCAAATAACGACAAAGCTTGTGCTGATAAAGAAAAACTTAACTATTGGGGTCCTGTTGACTGGTATAATGGTGGTATGGAACACGTTACTCGTCACTTAATTTATTCAAGATTTTGGAATATGTTCTTATATGATATTGGTGTTGTTCCTTTTGAAGAACCTTATATGAAAAGAACTACTCAAGGCCTTGTTCTAGGTGAAGATGGTAACAAAATGAGTAAGAGTTTGGGTAACGTTGTTGACCCAATGGAAATTATTAATAAATTTGGTGCTGATGTTTTAAGACTTTATATTTTATTTATGTCTGATTATGGTGTAGCTGCACCTTGGTCAAGTGCTAATATTAATGGTTGCAAAAGGTTCTTAGAAAGAGTAGAAAGAATGGTTGACTTTGTTGATGATTTCGACGGCGTTCACCCAGAACACGTTACTGCTCTTAATACTATTATTGAAAAAGTTACAAGCGATATTTCTGCTTTAAAATTTAATACAGCAATTTCAAGTTTAATGACTTTTGTTAATAACATTTATCAAGATAAATTTATTAGTAAAGCAGAGTTTAGAGATTTCTTAGTGGCTTTATACCCATTTGCTCCACATATTGCTGAAGAAATTAACGAAGTTTTAGGTTTTAAAGAATATATTTGCAAAACTGAATGGCCTAAATTAAGAGAAGATAAATCTGTTAAATATATTAACTTGCCAATTCAAGTTAACGGCAAAATGAGAGATGTTTTAAGAATTGAAGAAAACACTCCACAAGATAAAGTTTTAGAAGCAATTAAAGCACACGAAAAACTTTCAACTTATGTTAGTGGCGAAATTAAAAAAGTAATTTTTGTTCCTAACAAAATTATTAACATTATTGTTTAATATAAAAAAACAAAAAGCTTTTTTCCTTTGTAAAATAAGTGAAAAAGGCTTTTTATTAAGATAAAACACATTAAAAAGGGTGAAAAAATGAATTTAGAAGTTTTAAGTCCTGCAGGAAATATGGAAAAATTAAAAACAGCAGTATATTTTGGTGCAGATGCAGTGTATTTTGCTGGCAAAAGTTTTGGTTTAAGGGCTTTTGCAGGTAATTTTGACGAAAAAGAAATGGCTGAAGCTGTTGAATTTTGCCATAAAAACAATGTTAAAGCATATGTAACTGTAAATATTGTTGCTCATAACTATGATTTTGAAAAACTTCCTGAATATTTGGAGTTTTTAAACTCAATAAAAGTAGATGCAATGATTATTTCAGACCTAGGTATTGTTCAATTTGCAAAAAAATACGCTCCTAATGTAGATATTCATATTAGTACACAAGCAAATGTAACCAACAAATACACTGCAAAACTTTTATGTGAAATGGGTGCAAAACGTATTGTTTTAGCAAGGGAACTTACTTTAACTGAAATTAAGCAAATAAGAGATTATATTCCTGAAGATGTTGAACTTGAAGCTTTTGTTCATGGTGCAATGTGTATAAGTTATTCTGGAAGATGTTTGTTAAGTAACTACTTAAGTGGTAGAAGAAGTAACAAAGGCGAATGTATTCAAGCTTGTAGATGGAAATATACAATAAATGAAGAAAGTAGAGACAATGAAAAATTACCTATTGAAGAAGATTCTAGGGGAACTTATATTTTAAATAGTAAAGATTTAAAAATGATTGAGTACCTAGATGAACTCGTTAAGGCGGGCGTAACAAGCTTTAAATTGGAAGGTAGAATGAAATCGCCTTATTATGTGGCAACCATTACAAACGCTTACAGAAGGGCTTTAGACGGCTTAAAACAAGATATAAACAATTATTCTTGCCCAGAAGTGCTAATTGAAGAGTTAGAAAAGACTAGTCACAGAAGATATACAACTGGTTTTAACTTTAAAGATAAGAAAAAAGAAGAAAGCGAATATTTAGAAAGTTCAATGCCTATTCAAACTCACGAATTTATGGCTATTGTTACAAAAGATAGTGAAAATGGTGAAGTTGAAATACAACAACGTAATAAGTTTGTTGTGGGTGATGAGTTAGAAGTTTTAGC